>JBASTF010000213.1:0-34370 GCA_049274755.1 Rubrivivax sp.
GACGTGTACTGTGCGGCGGTCGCCAACAAGAGCGCGGAGCGCACGACGGTGCCTCCCACCAGTGGCGCCAAGCCCGGCAGCTACCGCCTTCACCATGGGCGGGTGCATCGCGCCGAAGGTGCCGAAATGGTCGACGTGCATGACCAGCTCAACGGCACGCAGCGTGCGCGGATCGTCGGCCTGTGTGCCATCCGCGACCAGGCCCGGGCACTGCTTGATGCCCAGCTGAGGGACGAGAGCGACAGCCAGATCGGCCACCTGCGGGCACTGCTCAACGGCAACTACGACCGCTTTGTCGCAAGGCACGGCTGCCTGTCCACCCGGGCCAACGCACTGGCCTTCCGGCGCGACCCCGACTATCCGCTGCTGCTGTCGCTGGAGCACTACGACGAAGAGTCGGACCGGGCCAGCAAGGCGGCCTTGTTCTCGCGGCGCACCTTGGCGCGCGTGGTCGAACCGACGGTCGCGGGCGAACCGGCCGAGGCGCTGGCGGCGTCGATGCAGTGGCGCGGGCAGGTCGATCCGGCCTACATGGCGCGGCTGTTGTCGGCGCCAGAACAGGCGGTGCTGGACGCGCTGGCTGAAGCCGGTCAGGCGTTCCTCGACCCGGCAGATGGCCAGTGGAAGGCGGCCGACGAGTACCTGTCGGGCAACGTCAAGGAGAAGCTGAAGCAGGCGGTGCTGTCGGGTGCGGCAAACCGCCGCAACATCGAGGCACTGGAACAAGTGCAGCCCGAAGACCTGCTGCCGGCCGCGATCGAGCCACGGCTCGGGGCGGTCTGGATTCCGGCGGTCGAGGTCGAGACCTTTGTCCAGGAAGTTCTGGAGTTGAAGGACTGCGAAGTCGGCTACTCGGCGCAGGCCGGCGCCTGGTCGGTGCGCTACCGCGACTGGGACGCGCGCCAGAACGTCAAGGTGACGCAGGAGTTCGGCACCTCGCGCATGAATGCGATCGAGCTGGTGCAGTGCGCGCTGAACGTGCAGGTGCCGACGGTGCGCGACCGCGACCCGGAGACCGACAAGTACATCGTCAATCCCGACGAGACGCTTGCTGCACGCGAGAAGCTGGGCCTGATCAAGGAACGGTTTGCGCTCTGGGCCTTCGACGATGCGGTGCGGCGCGAGAAGCTCTGCCGCATCTACAACGACCTGTTCAATGCCACACGGCCGCGGCAGTTCGATGGTGGGCACCTGAAGCTGCCGGGGTTCTCCCGCTGCTTCGAGCTGCATGCGCACCAGAAAGACGCCATTTGGCGCGTCGTGCAGTCCGGTAATACGGGGCTGTTCCACGTCGTCGGCGCTGGCAAGACGGCGGTGTGCGTGGCGGCCGGCATGGAGTTGCGCCGGCTGGGCTTCGTCAACAAGCCCTGCCATGTGGTGCCGAACCACATGCTCGCCCAGTACACGGCCGAGTTCGTCCGGCTCTATCCGAACGCGGCGGTGCTGATGGCCGGTAAGGAAGACCTCGAAGGCGAGCGCCGGCGCGAGCTGGTGTCGCGCATCGCGACAGGAGATTGGGACGCGGTCGTCATCACGCATTCGAGCTTCGAACGCATCAAGGTGTCACCGCAATTCACGGAAAGATTCATCAAGGACATCATCATGGAAATCGAGATGGCTGTACGGGCCGAGAGGAACAACGACCGGGGGAACCGGATCGTCAAGCAACTCGAGGCCATGAAGAAGAACTGGGCGGTACGGCTGGAGAAGCTGCTGGCCGACAAGAAGAAGGACGACCTGCTGACCTGGGAGCAACTGGGCATCGACTGCCTGTTCGTCGACGAAGCCCATCTGCACAAGAACCTGTACCGGTTCACGAAGATGACCCGCGTGGCGGGCCTGCCGCTGACGAATTCGGAACGCGCCTTCGATCTGTACCTGAAGACGCGCTACACGATGCAGGTTCACGCGGATTCGAAAGGACCCGCGCAACGCGGCGTGGTGTTCTCGACCGCGACGCCGGTGGCCAACACCATGGCCGAGATCGACACGATGATGCGCTACCTGCAGCCGCGAAGGCTAGAGGAACTCGGGCTGCAGCAGTTCGATGCCTGGGCCGCCACCTTCGGCGAAAGCGTCACCGCGCTGGAGATCGCGCCGGACGGCAGCGGTTACCGCATGCACACCCGGTTTGCACGCTTCATCAACGTGCCTGAGCTGATGGCGGTGTTCGGTGAAGTGGCCGACATCCGCACTGCCGAGATGTTGAAGCTGCGGGTGCCCCGGCTGCGGGGTGACAAACCGCGCATCGTGGCCTGCCCGGCCAGCACCGCGCTGAAGGCCTTTGTACAGACACTGGTGCAGCGCGCCGAAGCGATCCGCAGCGGCCATGTGAAGCCGCAGGACGACAACATGCTGGCGATCACCACCGACGGCCGCAAGGCCGCGCTGGATTTCCGCTTGGTGGCGGCGCAAGCAAGGTTCGACGAGAACGGCAAGGTGGCCGCCTGCCTGCGCGAGGTGCTGGCGGTACGGGAGCGCAGCACCGCATTCCGTGGTGCGCAGTTGGTGTTCTGCGACATGTCGTCGCCAAAGGCCGGTCAAGCCTTCAGCGTGTACGACGACTTGCGGACCCGGTTGATCGAGGCAGGCATCCCGGAGAAAGAGATCGCGTTCGTGCACGACGCCGAGACCGACACCCAGAAGGCGACGCTATTCAAGGCGGTGCGTGAAGGACGGGTCCGTGTGCTGCTTGGCTCGACGGCGAAGATGGGCATCGGCACCAACGTGCAGACCCGCCTGTGCGCGCTGCATCACCTCGATGCGCCCTGGCGTCCTTGCGACGTCGAACAACGCGAGGGGCGCATCCTGCGCCAGGGCAATGAGTGTGAGGACGTGGAGATCTTCCGCTACGTCACGGAAGGCAGTTTCGACAGCTACATGTGGCAGACACTGGAGACCAAGGCGCGTTTCATCGCCCAGGTGATGAAGGGCGACAAGGGCATTCGCTCGCTGGAAGACGTGGAGCTGGCGGCGCTGTCGTACGCCGAAGTGAAGGCACTGGCTTCGGGCAACCCATTGGTCATCGAGAAGGCCGGCGTGGACGCGGAAGTGGCCAGGCTCTCGACGCTGTTCTCGGTGTGGCGCAACCAGCGCTACGCCAACGAGAGCGAGGTAGGTCGGCTGCCGATCATGATAGAGGCACAGCAACGCAAGGTTGCGCTGTACGCCGAGGACGTGGCGCGCATCGAGCCACAGACGTTCCAGGGCATCTGCCTGGAAGTGGGCGGCCGAAAGATCGCAGGCCCTGACGCGGTGGGCGAGGCCCTGCGCGTGCTCATCAAGGCGACCAGGGATGAACTGCGCGCGGGCGGCCGTGAGATTGAGCAGATCGTCGGCCGGTTCGGCGGCTTCGAGCTGGGCGTGCAGGCCACGCGGGGCGACGACGTGCCAAGTCTGTACCTGTCGGGCGCCTGCGTATATGAGGCGACACCGTACCAGACCGGCCCGGCCCTTGTTGCAGCGCTGGTCGATCTGCAGGCGTCGATTCCAAAGCAGCACGCGGCAGGACAAGCACAGGTGGAGATCAGGCGCAAGCGGCTGGACGACATCCGGCTCGAACTCGAGCGCCCCTTCGAGCACGAGGGCCGACTGCTGGACTTGCTGACCCGGCAGCGTGAGTTGCTCAAGCGGCTCGACCTGGACAAGGACGAAGCTGGCAGCGCCCGAATGGATGCCGAAGACTCGAAGTCAGCCGCCTGATTGACACGACCCCCACCGCCCCACGGCGATGGGGGTCGTTTTGTTTGGTGTCAAACCAGTTCCTGGACCAGTCGGGCCATCGTCGGCCGCGTGCGTGGGAACTGCTCCCGGACCGCCCGGCGTTCGCCGATGCCCAGCACCATGCCGACCTGGTCTTCGTCGGCCCCACGGTCATACAGCCGCGCGACGAAGATACGGCGCACCGACAACGCGGTCGTCCCGTACAGCTCTGCATACCTAAACACCTTGCGATAGGTTTCCAGAATGGGCCGGCAGAGGTACCGCTGTTGCCCGGGTGCGCCGTAAGGCGTGATCAGGAACGGATCGCCGGTCGATGTCAGAAACAGCCGGCTGGCAGGGTCCAGTCCTCTGAAGGTTGACGCAGCGCCCAGCCCCTGCCCCAAGACCAGGCGCTCGTCCAGGTAGGCACTCAACGCTTCGTCGAGCTTGTGGCTTGCGAAGAACAACGGCCGCGACTTGCGGGTGATGGCGACTTCCGCCCGCAACTCGGATTCGCGCCGCACGGTGCCGTCCGCTTGGAGGTAATCCTGCAACTCCAGCCGCGCAACTTCCAAAGGCCGTGCCCCGGTGGCGAACAGCGTGTAGAACAGTGCGATGTCGCGCAAGGGCTGGGCGCTGCGCCCCCGTATTCGGTGTACTGCTTGGGCGATTTCCTCGTCGGAGACCACGCCGAATTGGTTGTCCGCTTCGACCGGATGCAGCGGCAGCTGTTCAAGGGCTGCCAGGATCGCCTCGCGCCTGTGACGCAGGCGCCAGACGGAGGCGGTGCCGCCCTCGTTCAGCCCATCGATGCCAATTTCGCGGCTCAGCCGCGCGGCGATGTACTTGACCCGGCGTTCCACCGCCGTGCGGGTGATACCGAAATCCGCGGCAACGGCTTCGTAGGTGGATCCGTCCACCACGGCTTTCAGCATCGCTACCGAGCGTGCGGTCCTTGCTGATGTTGGTTCTTCGGCACCGTACTGCATCTGCCTTCTCCTTCGCCACGCCGCACCGGCAACAACATGCCGTTGCGGGACACAGTTGCATCCGATCACGCACCGCCGTTACGGAGTGCAAAGCCACTACTGGTTTATTCGGATTTCCTGCCCCAATACCCTTGTGAATGCGCCAGGACGGTTGTCCGTCCTACACATGCTACGGAACCACATGCCCTGAAGTTCGCCGTTTAGAGAGTTTCACGGACATGCAAAAACTCTGAACAGGGAAGCCATCAAATGCTGGATCGCGATCAGCTGGAGACGTTTGCAACCGTGGCCGAAGAGCAGAGCTTCGACCGCGCGGCCAGCCGACTCAACATCACGCGCGGTGCGGTGTCACAGCGCATCAAGGCGTTGGAAGAGTCGCTGTCAACGGTTTTGTTGGTGCGCGAGAAACCGGTCGCGCCGACACCGGCCGGGGAGGTCCTGCTTCGCCACGTCAAGGCGCTCAGGATGCTGGAGGGTGCGGCGCTGCAGGAACTGACACCGACGCCCAAGCCCCACGCGCCCGTCCCGCTCGCCATCGCTGTGAATGCCGATTCGCTGGCGACCTGGATTCCAAGAGTGTTGTGGCAGCTGCTTCTGGAACGCAGGGTCGCCCTCGAAGTGGTCACCGACGATCAGGATCACACCTCGGCCCGCCTGGCACGCGGCGAAGTCGTCGGCTGCATCTCCACCGACGCGCAGGCCGCCGCCGGTTTCCTGGCCGAACGGTTGGGCGCGATGGAATACCGCTGCTACGCAAGCCCCGCGTTTGCCCAACAGTTCTTCCCTGAAGGACTCTCCGCAGCAGCCGTGCTGGTCGCGCCGGCTGTTCTCTTCAACCGCAAGGACGCGCTGCACGACGAGTTTCTGCGTCACCACTTCGGCTTTACGGTGGACCGCTATGCCAAACACTACCTGCCCGCACCGTTGGCCCTGCTTGAGGGCATCGCCACGGGCGTGGGATACGGCCTGATTCCTACCCAACAGGCGGGCCCGCTGGCCCTGGAGGGACGTCTTGTCGATCTGGCACCGCGAGAGCCGGTGCAGGTCGACCTGTACTGGCATCACTGGGAAGTTGAGCCACCCATTTCGCGAGAGATCACTGAACTGATTGTGAGGGAGGCGCGTCGCTACCTGCTCGGCTCCGACGCCACCGGCCCGCCCGACACCGAACCTGCTTGAGATTGATCACCCACGAACGCTTGATCCCCCACCAGGCACCCTGTTTGCATACAGCGCACAGCACAGGGCCATCGTTGCCGATGCTCCCAGCCCCGACACGAGCGAGACGATGTCGGCGCTTTCGCCCAGCCAGCCGGTCCAGCCGGCCACATAGGTAGCGAACGCAACCGAAAAGCCGGTTGCCATGATCGCGCCCGCATGCGCCACCGGCACAACGATGCCGCGCAGCAGGGCAGCGAAGACCACGCCGACGCTGGCGATGTAGATCACGTTGACCGACACCATCGTATCCACGATGCCCTGGTCACGCGCCGCAAGCGCAGCTCCGACAGCGATGGACACCGCTGCGAGCACGGGTTGTGATGTCCGATGTGCCCCAGGGGTGGCCGAGGCCAGCGCGCTCGTCATCGCGCGGACGATGGCCGCTCCCGACCCCAACGCTGCAGCCGACAAGGCACCAAGCAACAGCTTGTCCGCCCCGGTGCCAAACGTCCCCGCCACCTGCGCCAGTGCGAAGGGCACAACCTGTTTGGCGTCAGCGAGACCGTGGAGCGACCCAGCCCTGTCCATCGCCAAGACGACGGCTGCCGGCAAGAAGCCGATCAGCAACAGACCGAGGCCGGCCAGGATGCAGCCGAAGGTGGCCGCGCGGGGGCGGCGGGCAGCCAGGACGAACTGGTGGTAGTCCGCGCCCGTGCAGACCAGGATGCCGACGGCGAGTACCAGCGCCAGCAGCTTTGTCGGCTTGAAACTCGACAGGTCCTGCACGAATGCGGGCACCGCGCTGGCATAGATCGGTACCCCATTCGCCGCCACCAAGGCGTAGCCCAGCACCAAGCCGCTGGCGACCAGGCAGGCGGCGAACAGACCCGACGCAAAACGCAGGTCCAGGCGCGAGGCGATGTAGATCAGCGTCAGGACCAGTCCGTAGGCCACCGGCCCTGAGAGCCCGAGCAGGCCAGCAACGGCCAGCCCACCCTGGATCTGAGCGGCAAGCACACCCGACATCCATACGATGGACAGCAATGCGACGGCGCTTTGCAGCCGCTGACCGTAGGCACGGCCGAACATCTCCCATATCGGCAAGCCGGCCCGCCACAGCCGGCTGGCGAACAAGGCCAGCACCAGCATGCCGACAGCGGTTGCCACGCCATAGATGCTGCCCGCCATGCCGTGCATGAGCGCCATCTCGCCCGAGCCGAAGAGGAAGCCAATGCCATAGCTGGCCGAGACCAGCAGCGCCGCGACCTGCAGGCTGCCCAGCGTGCGTTCGCTCATGAGTGCGCTCCCGCCTGCCAGTCGCTGACCACGGCGTTTGGCCCGGCGAAGTAGGTGGTGCAGGTCTGCCCCCGTGTCCTGTAAATCGGTAGCTGCTGAAACAGTGAGTGCGCCTGGGGCAGCCGGTAGTACGGCACGGCAGGCAACAGGTGATGGGTGAGATGGTAGCCGTTGTTGCGCGGGTGGATGACCCAGCGCCAGAAGCCATGGCACGCCGTGTCGCGCGTGAAAGCGAAGATGCCGGCCGGCCTCAGGCCGAAGTGGTCGCACATCTCACGAAACGTCGTGATCAGATGGAACAGCGTCGCCCGCGCGGTCAGCCATAGCGCCGCGAACACCAGGGTGAACACCTCGCCGGCCAGTGCATCCATGAGTGCCAAGAGTGCAGCCCACCAACCGACGATGAACAACTTTGCCGGCAGCGGTACGGCATGCGCACCCAGGTGCCCCGCAACCGACCCCCACCACGCAGGCAAAGCGGTGACGTTGCGCAGGTAGCTCGTCAGCCAACGCCGCGGAGGCTCGGCGGGGATCGGCAGCAGGTCCGGGTCGTTGCCAGCATCGCCCAGCGAGAGATGGTGCTTGAAGTGAGACGCTTGGTAGGCAGACAAGCTGGCGAAAACAAAGGGTGCCACCAGCACCCGAGCCACCAGATCGTTGATCCGGCGCTCGCGCCACAGGTTGCGATGACCCGCATCGTGCAGGATGTTGCCAAGAGCGCGTTGGCGATTGGCCAGTACAAGGATCGCCAGCGGCGCCAGCCAACCACTGACCCAGACCACCGCGCCGACGGCACAGAAGATGACGAGCCAGTCGAATGCGATGTCCGCCAGCGGACGGACCAGGTTCAAGCGAAGCAGGTTGTGATGTGCGACCCCGCTGTGACACAGCTGGGAGCGGAACTCGCTCAAGTCTGCCAGGACTGCGTGGTTCGACACCATGTGCAGGCTCCTTCTCACATCTCCTCGACACCAAACGAAGGCTCGGCCGGCGGGTCGGCCAAGCCGCCGAACGCACGGCTTTCAACCCAAGTGAAAGGTAGCAGGCAGCGCCGCTCGGCAGCCGTGGTTTAGAAACTTTGACCACTTGGCAGACTCGCTAAACGTCCGCACGTAACGGCTGCCTGTGGTCCGCACGCATCGCCAACCAGAGTTGGGGCGCACATAATGTTTCACAGAGGCGTGACCAAACTTGAACGCCCAGGAGAGCCTCCAATGACCGGTGAACGTGACCTGTCCAGGCTGCAGCGCGACATGGCGCCGCAGATGCACTCGGAAACCTTCGTCTACTGCAACTTTCCAGACTTCGAGATACCACCGGGCATGAGCCCGATATGCACCTTTCGTGAGGCCGAGGGCCTCACGGTCATCGTAGAGAAGGGGCAGGCCGAACACCGTGCCGTGGAGTACGTGTTCGAAGCCAGGCTCATCACCCTGACCGTGCACTCGTCTCTGGAGGCCGTCGGTTTCCTTGCAGCACTGGCAGGCAGCCTGGCCCAAGCAAGCATTCCCTGCAACGCAGTCGCCGGCTACCACCACGACCACTTGTTCGTACCGACCGCAAGGGCCGGCGAGGCGTTTGCGCTGCTCTCCGCAATGACGTCGCCATAGATGGCGGCGCCCGCCCCACTAGCTTCCCTGGTCGGCTATCCAGCGCCGCAGGTCCTCGGCACGCCATGCGGTCACGCGCGCCGAGAGCTTGACCGGCCCCGGAAACGTGCCCGCCTGGACGCGGCGCCACAGCGTTGACCTGGAAATGGGAACGAAGACCAGCACCTGCGGCTGACGCAGGAAGCCCGTTTCCGGTAGGGCTGGCGATGGGGGTTGGGTTGCGAGGGTGGCTGTCGCAACGGCAGGTGAGAGATTGGACTTGGGCACGATCTGGCCTCTTCACGGCTGGCGCCGATGGAAGTCATGACCCACTCTGCTGCGGCCGCGCTAGGTCAGGGTTGCGCTGGCCGATAGGAACGCTGGACTCGACAACACACCGTCGGCGTCCCGGTCGAGACGGTGTGGACATGGAAGGACGATCGTCCACCGGCGTGGCAGCCGATGGCGTAGCCAACTGCACCCCAGACAAGGGTGGCGGGCACGATCAAGGAAAGGCAGGTATCGACTGCGACGCCATCGCCGCCCGGCGGCCCTGTGCGCTTTGCGCACGGGCCGCCACGGGGTGCGACTTGTTGACACGATAGCTCTGGGCCGGAAGCGGCTCAAGAAACCGCCACGGTCGATCGCCGAAAGCGCATCGCGAGGCCAGCGCTTGCGCATGGCGGTTTCGATACAAACCGAAATCAACTTTGCTGGCCTTCGCTCGCGTGCGCGGCTTCGCTGACCGCGTCGGCCAGGTGCACAGTCTCGGGGACTGGATCTGCCCCGATCTCCGTGCTCGCCACTTCATGCGCTTCATCGTCCGGAGCCCCGGCAACGACAGACGCTGCGACACCCTCCCGGCCACCCATCGCATTCATCCGCCGCCGCAGGCCCATCGCCAGATTGCGGGCCGCACCCGCAACGTCACGCACCTGGCGCTTCAGACTGGCCCGTTGGATGTCCACCGCCTGTGTCGTGATGACCTCGTGAATCTCCAGCGTCTGCAGCAGGGGCATCAACTGGTCGAGCTTGCCCAGCACCTCCAGGAAGCGCCGTCCGTTCGATGACAACACACCGACCTCGATGTCCAGGGGCACCGTGTCGTAGGTGGCAGCACTCGTGATGCCGTTCACCTTGAACAGCGCCTCGGCGCCGTCGATGGCCTTGTTGAGAGTGTCGGTCACGGCCTCCATCTGCGTGCGTATCGCCGCCTCGACCTTGGCGATGTCGTCGTGGTCCAGCCGTGTGCGGGCGATCACCGAAATGAAGTGCGCGTTGAGCTGCAACGTGTTGAAGTGCCGGACGAAGAAGCGTTTGCCTTCGGCGCTTGTGAACCGGGCCGGCATCTTCAGGCTGGCCGCTTCAACCCGGCGAAAGTCTGCCTTGGTCTCCTTGGCGATGATGCGGGCGTTGACCCCACCCTGGTCCATCTTGACGATCTGAACATCCGACATGTTCGCGCTCCCGGCCGCCTGGTTCGCAGCGATCTTGCGCAAGGCCGTTCGCAACCGCCACGCGGAATGGACGGCGCCTGAGCGCCCTTTCGGCATCAGCGCGTAGTCGGCGTCGTTTCTCCGTTGACCGCGGCCGGCAACGCCGATACCTTGGCGCCGTGCAGCAGCTGGCCCTGCACTCAAACACGGCAAGCCCTGGAGTTTCATCGTCGAGTTCGGCGCCGGCCCGTTGGGCCCGTCGCCAGCGACCGCATCGAAGCGAGCTTTCGAGGTGAGGGCGTGGCCCCAGGCCGCGCCCCTCCCGTCGCAAGCTTTCTCCGGTCGGTAGCTGGCACACCGATCCCCGGCGGCACCTGCCGCTGGCTCAAGCCAGCCCTGTAGCCATTCATTCACCCCCTGGGGGCTTACGCCCTCAGCCGTGCTGTGCGTTGCCTCCGTCCTTTCCAGGAGGCAACGATGCTGAACCCAGCGACATCACCCAGTTCTGTCTTCACAGCGACGGCAGGACGGCCGGCGCCGTCTTGTGCGGCGCTGCTGCGAAGCTCAAACAGTGCTTCGGACCGCGACGCGTTCGGCGCTGCACTCGACGACGACACATCGCCCGTCGATTGGAGCGAGGAAGACGTTGTCTTTCTGCATTGGCGTTTGCTGCAGGAGGTTCGCCACCTCGCAGACCCCGAAACCCCGCTCGAAGAGAAGTTCGACACCTTGCGCTGGGTGTTCACGGAGCGCGAGAAGGACGGCGCACCGTTCTCGTTCGTGAGCTGCCTGCGCGTCGTGGGCTGCAGCCCGCTGTCGCCCATCGCCTTCTGCGGCCTGGTCGATGCGCACGAGATTCGTGACCACATTCGCCACAGCGTGAAAGCGTGGCTCGGCGAGACGCTGAAGCGCTATCCCGAGTGGGTGCGCGAGGCCGTTGCCAGCAACCCCGCTTGGGTCGAAGCCAGGCTGGCCAAGAACCCGCAGTGGATCAATGAGCAGCTCAAGCAGATGGCTGCTCATGGCGACCTGTTCGCCTGACCCCATCACCAAATCCCATCGAGTCGGCGGACTGCCCGCCACCCGATGGATGCCGATTGAAAGGACCACCATGCAATCCATCGCACACAGCCCCGGCAGCCCCTATCGGTGGCTGGCGGTGTCTGCGCCCGAAGAGATCGAGTTCCTGGTCAAGGAAAGTGAGGTGCTCACCGGCAAGCCGGGCCGCACCTTCGTCATCGCAGGCGCAGACCGGCTCACCTACCGCGTGCAGTGGCACACCGCAGGCTTCAAGGTCGAACGGCTGGACGCCCAAGGGCGAACGCTGAACATCCAGCACCTGCTGCCGTGGGAGTTCGTCGAGCACAGCGTCGTCGAGGCTTTGAACGCCGGCCAGCTGTTCACGCCGGCGATTCGTCGCCGGCACCCATGAAGCGCGGAGGCTCGCATGCAAAACGCTGAGTACACCGCGCGCGTTGATGAGGTGAAGCGCCGTGCACACGGCCGCTGGACCGACATCCTGGCCAGCCTGGGCGTGGATGAAGCCATCCTCAAGAAGCGCAACCTGCCCTGCCCCCTTTGCGGCGGCACCGACCGCTTTCAGTACACCGACAAGTTCGGCGAAGGTAACTACCACTGCCGGCACTGCGGCCCGGGTGGCGGCTTCAAGCTGTTGCAGGCCGCCAAGGGCATTGACTTCAACACGGCCTTGCAGGAAGTCGAGCGCTGCGTCGGTGCCGTGCTGTCGGCACCCCGTCCGGCGCTCGCAGAGCCTGCACCAGACCGCATGAAGAAGCTGGCCCAGAAGATCTGGGACGAGGCCAAACCCGTGCTGCCAGGCGATCCGGTGGACAGTTACCTGGGCAACCGGGGCCTGTCGCTGCCCGCGTACCCCAAGGCGCTGCGCCTGCACCCAGCCTTGGGCTTCTACGAAAAGGACCGGACCGGCAAGTCGCGCAAGGTGGCGGAGTACGCCGCCATGCTGGCCTGCATTCAAGGCCCCGATGGCCATGCCGTGACGCTGCATCGCACCTACCTGAAGGACGGGCAGAAGGCGACGCCGCATGACGCAAAGAAGGTGCTTTCCGCTGGGATCAACGGCGCTGCCATCCGTCTGTTCGAGGCGGGCGATGAACTGGCCGTCACCGAAGGCATCGAGACCGCCATCGCCGTGCACCTGGCGACCCGCAAGCCGGTGTGGGCCGGGCTCAGCGCAGGCAACCTGGAGAAGCTTTGGCTGCCGGATTCGGTGCGCAAGGTCTGCATCTACGCAGACAACGATGCCGATGCCGACTTCGACGGCCAGGCTCTCGCTTTCGCGCTGGCGCGTCGGCTGAAGAAAGAAGAACGCCGAACCGGCCCACGCGCGGTGCAGGTGTTCGTTCCTCGCCAGCCCGGCATGGACTGGGCGGACGTTTGGCGTGCTCGCGTGGAGAGCGCACGGCGTTCGACATGAGCCATGAACAGGGTGCGATCCGGTGATCGCACCCGCCTTTTCAGCGCCACCACGCGCCCGCTGTTCGGCGGCGGTGAAAAGGTTCTCCCACTGGTCGCTGTCAGACCAGGCTGCACCTTCGAGTGCAGCGAAGACAGCCCTGGAGTTCTCAAGCGCGACCTTCATCGCGCCCTCGTGGATCGACCTCGCTCGATCCGTCATCAGCCCTTGCGGGTGCGTGCCCGCCAGTGGCGGAGCCGTGCCTGCTTCTCAATCCGAATGGAGATTCCCATGAAAAGCGGACGTTCTCTCGTCAGCCTGGCCCAGGAACTGGAGCGCCAGCTCGCATCGAAGAAGGACCTGGTGGTGTCGTCGTCGCTGCTGCGGCACGATACCGATGACACGGGCGATACCCGGCTCGTCATCGAAGAAGGCAGTGCCCCGGTGCGGTACGGCGTCACGCCGCTGGCCCGCCGGCAGTTGGCCGACAAGCTGAAGATCCCGTATGCGTATTTCGAGCGCATGCGCACCGAGCAGCCCGTGCTGCTGGACCGCAACGTCAACACCTGGCTGCAAAGCGACGACGACCGGCGCATGATCCGCACGCTGGACGGCAACGTCCGGGCCGTACTGTCCGAGCGCTATCGCCGGCTGGACAACTTCGACCTGGCCGAGAGCGTGCTGGCCATCCTGCGGCAGTTGCCTGAAGTGCGCTTCGAGTCGGTGGAACTGACCGAGACGCGCATGTACCTCAAGTGCGTCACGCCACGGCTGACGTACGAGATGGCGCCTGGCGACATCGTCCAGGCCGGCGTGGCGATCTCGAACTCCGAGGTCGGCCAGGGCACGTTGTCGGTGCAGCCCTTGCTGTACCGGCTGGTGTGCCGCAACGGGCTGATCGCGTCGGACCGCTCGCTGCGCAAGACGCACGTCGGGCGCGCGCTCGGCAACGACGACGAAGGCATCACCGTGTTCAAGGACGACACCTTGCGCGCCGACGACAAGGCCTTCTTCCTGAAGGTGCGCGACGTCGTACAGGCGGCAGTGGCGGAAGCCACTTTCCGCCAAACGGCGCAGAAGCTGCAGCGCACGCTGAACATCCCGCTGGTCGGCGATCCGGTCAAGTCGGTCGAGGTACTGGCCAACCGCTATGTCCTGAACGACAGCGAACGCGCCGGCGTTCTGCGTCACCTGATCAGCGAGGGCGACCTGTCCGGCTACGGGCTGGTCAACGCCGTGACGCACTTTTCACAGGAGCTCGAAGACTACGACCGTGCGACGGAGTTCGAGGCGCTGGGTGGCAAGCTGATCGAATTGCCGGCGCTGGAGTGGAAGGGGCTCGCGGAAGCGATCTGAGCCCTTGGAGTCAGTGATCGGCAGCGGAAGTTTCAACCACGTGCCGCCGATCTTGCGAAAGACGCGCAGTCACCGGGGCGACCGCCCCGGTGACCCCTACTGCCGCCAGAAGCGGGCAACACCCACGGCACCCCTGACCTTGCCGATGACCCGCAGGCCCATGCGTCTGGCCGCTGCGGCGTCCTTGACCACGCAGTCCACGTAGCCGGGCTTCTCGCACTTGAACACCAAGCCCACGCCCATCCGGCTTTCAACGCGGCGCACCACGAACCGACCACCCAGCTCCAGCGCGTAGATGCCGTTGCCGACCAGTTGGTCTGCCGCACGGTCCACGAACAGCAAGTCGCCGTCCTGTATCTGCGGCGCCATCTCATCGCCGGCCATGAGCACGGTCTCGCAGGCGCGGCACGCACTCCGAAGCGCGTCGAACGCGTCGCTGACCCAGCCGACTTCCGCCGCCGACAGCGTGGTCGCCGACTTGTCGAATCCACCGGGGGCGTCGCGCAGCCCCAGCATCCAGTCGCTGCTGCGGCCCAGCCCATCGCACAAGCGCGCGCACGACTCGATGTCGGGCAGACCCGGTCGATCAACGTCGAGCCAGCGGCTGACCGTCTGCACCGCGCGGCACGTCAACGAGGCAACGTAGGACATGCGACCACGTGCCGGCACACCCACATCGTCCAGAGACTCGATCAACCGGTCTCGAAAGGCAGGGGTCAAGACGAGAGGGCGTTCGCCTCGCGTCGCCGTGGTGTGTTTTTTTGCGGGCACGCTGCTACGGTGGTTGTCGGTGGAAGGCCTGGTGACCGACATCTTCGATGGCACCTCGTGGGACGTCATGATCTCAAGCTTCCCGAAGTGTGTCGCGCTCGATACGTAGCCGCGCAGCACCCTGGAAAAACGGCTTCCGCATTTGTCGTTCTGTACGGGCTCTTTCGGGTGGCAATGCGGTAAGCAACTGCGTCTTTCAGCATTTGCTATTGATCGGTTTTCGCCTCACCGAATATGCTGAACTTCTCGAACGCAACGCGAAAGTCTCGAAGCAATTTGCCCGCTCAACAGGACGCCACTATCGACCACTGACCTCACCGCGCTCCTGCGGGAGCCCACCCCAGGGAGAGACCATGAACCATCTGCAACTCACCGACGTACAGTCGACCAACCTGCACCTGCTGCAAGCCATCCGGCTCGGCATCGAACGCGACCGCGTGTCCACCTGCTGCAAGTTCGCGCTGGACGCCGAGTTGGCGGACTACCTGCGGACGCAGAGCCTCGATCAACTGATGTCCTTCGTCGCGAATGTCGGGCAAACCAGCCTGTTCCCGCCACGTGAAGACCTACTTGCACTGCTGACGGCACCCGCTCCTTTGGCGGCACCCCTGGCCGCAGTGCGTTTGCCCAAGGCGCTGGCGGCGCACGTCAGACGTTGAGCCTGCGTGGTGCGCCATGCCAACCCGCGCCGATCGCCACGTCGGGGCCATTCTTCTGGCCCAGCAATGTGCTGAGCTGGGTGCGCGCTGCCGCACCATTCACCTCATCACCGGGCTCAAGCCGCGTGAGCTGCAGTGGCTGTTCTTCAGCGACCCCCAGGCCACGCCGCGCGGCAGGGCACCGGACTCACCGGAGTGGTACCACAGCGCCAACCTGCTGCATCGCGCCGAAGCCTCGATCTTCAGCTCCGTCTACATGCGCCTTCGCAGCACGGGCTTCGCGGCGGGCGAGGCACTCGTCAGCGCGTACCGCAGCTACCGGTCGATCTGCCAGTGTCCATATCGCATCAGCTTCGACCGTGCCTTCGACTTGGCCTCGCACACCGACGGGATCTGGCTCGCCAAGTGCCCTGCGTTCTCGGTTGTGACCTGCCCTGCTTGCAACAGCCAGTTCCTGGCGGCATTTGGCACAGTGGCTTGCTCGAAAGACGACTGCCCCTTCTGCAGGCTGGTGCAGCGGTTCGGCACCGACCAACGCCTTCAGCGGTCGTTCCCCACCCATGCGCCGCCCACCGATGCAGCGGGCATGCAGGTGGAGATGTTGGCGCTGCTCTGCCATGGGGAACATGGCGCCGATGGCGATAGCGGGCCGCAATAGCCACCATTCCCAGGGGACGTACTGCACGCGGATTTCAACAATGGCCAGGGTCATTGGACGCAACGCCGATGCATGCAGCCTCTTCCGAACCCAGCCCGTACTCATCGTCCGATCCCGGCTTCACGGCCATATCGGTGGACGAGCTGTTGGCGCCACACGCCGACCTGGTGGCACGCATCAAGCTCTGCTATGGCACCGACCGCGACACCTTCGAGCGTGACGTTCTGGCGTTGATCCATCGCTATGCGGCGTTTGTGCATCTGCTCCCCGCCACGGCGGACAACTATTTCAGCGCGCCCGGCGGGCTGCTGCGCCTCGGGCTGGAAGCCGGCTTCTTCAGCCTGCAAGGCACCGACGCGCACATTTTCTCGGGCCGGCTGACCATCACCGCACGCCGGCAACTGGAGCCGCGTTGGCGGCTGGGCACCTTCATCGCCGGGCTGTGTTGCGAACTCCATCGCGCGCTGAGTCACGTCATGGTGACCGATGTGCACGGCGTGGAGTGGCCGCCCTGTCTCATGCCATTGGCCGCGTGGCTGCAGCAGCGCCATGCTCCACGCTACTTCCTGCGCTGGCGTCCACAGGCCACCGAGACACGGGCACTGGGCTTGTTTGCACTGCCCCATGTCGTGGCGCCCGAGGTGCTGCAGCACCTGTGCCAAGACAACACGATCATCGTTCCGCACATGATGGCCAGCATCGGCGGCTTGCCGGTGTACCGCGACAACAACGTCCTGGACGAGTTGGTGCGACGGTCGCTGGCGTTGGTCATCGACCGCAACCTGGTGGCGAACGCCGACCGCTACGGTTCGCCCCAGTTCGGCTCCCACCTCGAGCGCTTTCTTGTGGACGCGCTGCGGCGCCTGGCCATTACCGACTCGGCGTGGGTCGCCAACCGCGACAAGTCGCGGGTTTGGTTCGGCGCCGATGGCCTGTTCCTTTTGTGGCCCGGTGCGGCCGAAGACATCAGCGCCTTGCTGGAAGCCAACCACCTGCCCGGTATCCCGAAGGCGCCCGAAACCATGCGCGAGGTGCTGCTCGATGCCGGTGTGCTGCTGGCACAGGACTCCGGCGCGGCCATGTGGATCATCCACCCCCCGGGCTCCAAAGCCGGCATGGAAGCCGTCAGGTTGGCCTCACCGGTGATTCTGTTCGCCGGGATGGACCCGTCCCCCTCGCCGCTGACGCTGGTCCTGACTGCAAAGCCTGTTGAACCTTTGGCACAGCCAGCACCACATCGGGCTCCGCTACCTGAGAAGTCGGCCGTCCAACAGTTGTCATTGTTGCCACCGGATGGCGCGCCGCCCCCGCCCCCGAGTCCACGTCCAGCGCCATCCGCGCCAGAACCAGACCAACCCGAACCATCTTTCGCCCTTCGCGCTCCGCTTCGGCTCAACCCTGTGGTCCGCGATGCGCTCACGGCCATCGCCGCGACGCTGAACGAGGCCGCCGGGCCGGCGCAATGTTGTACGATCGCACAAGGCTTGTTCGTGCCCTTGGATCGCTTCGATCAACGTGGTGTGCCGCCCTCGCTGGCACTGCGCGCGCTGGCCGATGTGCGCATGCTGATAGCCACCGGCACACATGCGCCGCCCACGTTGTCGCGCGACTTCAATGGCAGCCAGACAGTCGGCTTGGTGATCGACCCGCGGTTCATTGAGGGCCTGGACCTCAGTGGGTTCACCCCACCAGCTTCGGAGTCAGCCTGACATGCTGATGCGCCGCTACGAAATGCCGTGGCGCCGCGCCTACGAGTTGTATGCGGGCGCGGTTTGGGCACTGGCTATGGCGTTCTTCGCGGCCGTCGGCGCGGCTGGCTGGCTGCCGATCCCCCTTGCCGCGCCGTTGGCTTTGCTCTGCCTCGTGATGGGCCTGCTGCGTGTCGCACAGGCGATGAATGTGCTGGTCCTGCGTGCGTCGCTCGGCGGCCGGAGCATCCAGATCATGAGCACCACGGCGCTGGCCCGCTGGTGCAAGAACCCCGCCGACGTGTTCCTGGGCTTCGGCTTCGAATGGCGGCCGGTCCACTCGCAACGGCTCTACGAACTGGCCAAGGTGGACTACCGCGAATTCGCCGTCTCGCCAAGGCGGCTGGGCTGGCTGGGGCATGACAGCCACCCGCAGCCAGACGCGGAAATCGGCCTGCCTTACATCCACGGCGTCGAGCCGCGGGAAGTTCCCCTGCACCGGCCGCTGCAGAACTTCGAGGGCGGCACGCTGCTGGTCGGCACCACCCAGTCAGGCAAAGGCGTTGCGCTGGCGACGCTGATCACGCAGGCGGTGAAGCGTGGCGACGTGGTCATCGTCATCGACCCCAAGAACAGCCGCCGGCTGCGGCGCGTGGTGGAGCGCGCCTGCCAGGACTACCGCGAGCCCGACACCTTCATGGAGTTCCACCCCGCCTTCCCCGAGAAGGGTGTGCGCCTGGACTTTACCTTCAACTGGCAGAAGCCCACGGAGATCGCGTCGCGCATCCAATCCATCATGCCGCCGGACACGGCGGGCGCGTTCTCGGCCTTCGGCTGGGACGCGGTCAACGTCGTCGTGCAGGGGCTCGTCGAGTTGGAAGAGCGGCCCAACCTCGTCAAGCTCACCAAGTACATCGAAGGCGGCATCGAGCCGGTGCTGGAAGCATCGCTGCGCCGCTTCTACGACGCCAAGCTCGGCGCCGGCTGGCGCGAAACGGCCGACATGAAGAAGATGCTGCACGACGCGCACCGCGGCAACATGAAGCGCCCGTCGGAAGCTGCCAGCGCCGACCTGATGGCCTTCGTCGCCTACTACGAGCACCACGTCGCGCAAAGCCAGCGCAGCAAGGTGCTCGATGCGCAGGTGCGCACCTTCAGGCACAACCGCGAGCACTACCAGAAGATCACGGCGAACCTGCTGCCTGTGCTGTCGATGCTGACCTCGGGCGACCTGGGCCGCAGCCTGTCGCCCGACCCGTTCGATGCGTCCGACACGCGGCCCATCATGAACTTCGAGAAGATCGAGCGCGCCGGGCATGTGCTCTACATGTGCCTGGATTCGCTGCCCGACCCATCAGTGGCCACCGCCATCGGCGCACTGGCACTGGCCGACCAGGCAGCGCGAGCCGGCATGCGCTACAACCTCGGCGTCTATCGGCGCATCTCGCTGTTCGTCGATGAGGTCTCGAACGTCATCAACCTGCCGCTGATCGAGATCCTCAACAAGGGCGCCGAGGGTGGCATCTTCGCCACCTGCGCCATGCAGACCCTGGCCGACCTGGCCAAGCGCCTGGGCAGCGAGGACGCGGCGCGCATGGCGCTGGGCAACCTGAACAACCTGATCGCGCTGCGCACCAAGGACCGGCCGACGCAGGACTTCGTCGTCGAGACCTTCGGCAAGACGGCCATCCACACGATGCGCGTGGGCCTGAGCAGCGGCGCCAATGCGCAACTGGGTGACTTCTCGTCCAGCTACTCGACCCAGCTCACCGAGAGCTTTGAAGAGATGGTGCCAGCCGAGGTGCTGGGCAAGCTGCCCAACCTGCAGTACTTCGCATCGGTGTCCGGCGGTCGGATCATCAAGGGGCGGTTTCCGATACTTGATCCAGACCCACCGGCCTTGAACGCAGATCGAGCCGCAACATGATTCGCGTCGTGGCCGTGCTGTCGCTGGTCACCCTGCTGGTCTTGGTGCTGTACCTGCCATCGGCGCACCCGCCCGAGCGCTTCCTGGCTCAACTTCGCGCTGAGCATCAGGCAACGGCGCGGTTCTGGGGTGACGAGCCCGCCACACGCATGTTGTCGCGAGCCCTGACCGTTCAGGACGCGGCGCGCCAAGCCTCGCCTCTCCCCTCATCGGGCGACGCACCGGCCCTTGGCGGCGTCGATGGCGCCGTGGCACAGGAGATGGCCTCGGTGAACCAGCGCCTGTTCAACAACGCCTACTTTCGGTCGATCGATTCGCTGTTTCTGTTGGCGAGCTTTCGGCTGGCGACGTTGCTGGAGTGGCTGCCCTGGTTGCTCGCGTTCACATTGGCCGTGGTGGCGGACGGCTGCTTCGCCCGGCTCATCAAATCCAAGGAATTCCTACATCACGACCCGGAGCTGTTTGCGTTGTATGCGTGTGCAGCCATCGTGGCGGTGTGCGGCACCGTGCTGGGGTTGGTGGCGCCCTTGACGCTGCATCCGCTGGTGATGCCTTGCGTGCCATTGCTGGTCAGCTTGTTGGTTGGCCGGGCGGTGGGGAGTTTTCACCGTCGGGGCTAGCGAGAAGCTCCTACACGCATCGAAAATCGTATGGAATCCGGCCATGTCACCACCGCTTCATGGGCCTTCCAGGGCAGCAGCATTCTCGTTGCTGAAAAGACCCGTCGGCGAGCTTTCAAGCTCCTGTGGACGATGCGAGCCAGATCGTGCAAGACCCGGAGCGTAGGCGCCTCCCGCGAAGCCGCAGAAGATCCAACGGCGCCAAGCCTGAGCGACGATAATGTTTATGTCAACTCGTAGTCTTGTCCACCGAGGTTTGAGCCTGGAGCCGGGCTCGTGATTCCAGACGGTGTCCTGCTGACTAAGATCGGATTCGTAGCCCGCCACCAACTGCAGTAATCTGCCGTGGTCAGCCTGCTCAGCCCTGGGAGATCAGGATGTCGGCCATGCGTTCGCCAATGATCACCGTGGGCGCCATGGTGTTGCCGGTGGACACCGTGGGCATGACCGAGGCGTCGGCGATCGACAGGCCATCGACGCCGCGGACCGACAGACGTCCGTCGACGACCGCCATCTCGTCACGGCCCATCTTGCAGGTGCAGCTCTGGTGGAAGTAGGTGCCGGCGGCGTTGCGCACGAAATCGGCCATCTGGTCACGCCCCAGGGGGCCTGGCATGACCTCGCGCTTGACGTAGGGCTTCATGGCGGATGAATTGCCGATCTCGCGGCACAGCTCGATGCCGCGCAGCAGTGCCTTCACGTCGTCGGGATGGCTGAGGAATGCGCCATCGACTTGCGCCATGTCCCCGGGCTTGGCCGACGCCAGCGTCACGCGGCCACGGCTCTTGGGGCGCACCAGCCCGGGCGCGATTGTCCAGCACCCCGCTGGCGCCTTGTACTGCGGGCCCGTCACCTCCGAGGCGAACGGTACCTCGATCTGGAAGGGCTGCAGATCAGGCGTGGGCAGCGAGGCGTCGCTCTTCCAGAAGAAGGTGGCTTCGGCGGCGCTGTTCGCGGGCGGCAGCGCTTGGTTGTACTCCCAGATGCAGCCGGCCACCAGCACGTGGTCCTGGAAGTTGCGGCCGACGCCCGGCAGCTTGGCCACCGTCCGGATGCCATGCCGCCGGAGCTCGGCCTCGTCGCCGATGCCCGAGAGCATCAGGATCTTGGGGGTGTTGATGGCGCCGGCGCTCAACACCACCCGGCGCGCGGCAGTCACGGTCTGCACCACGCCGTTGCGCAGGAAGCGCACACCAGTGACCCGCTGGCCCTTCAAGGTCAGCGACTGCACCTCGGCCCCAGTGAGCAAGGTGATGTTGGGGCGCTTGAGCACCGGGTACAGGTAGTCCGACGGCAGGTTGCGGCGACGCCCGTCGCGAATGCGCACATTTGCAATGGCTGCACCGCCGACACCCTCCATCAAGACCCCGTTCTGGTCGTCGAACTTCGGAATGCCCACCGAGGCGGCCGCGTCCAGCATCGCCGCGGCGATGGGGTTGGCGTTGCGCGCGGGTTCGACCCACAGGCGACCGCCCTTGCCGCGCCGGGAGGGGTCGGGTGTGCCCTGCCAGTCTTCGATCCGGCGGTAGATGTCCAGGACCTTGGAGTAGCTCCAGCCTTGATCGCCCGTGCTGGTGGCCCAGCCGTCGAAGTCATTCTTGTGGCCACGCGACCAGATGCAGACATTGATCGACGATCCTCCGCCCACCACCTTGCCCATGGGCAGGATCAGGGACCGGTTGTTCACCGACGCCGCCGCGGTGGCCGAGTGCCCCCAATCGCGCTCGCTGCGGATGTTGGTTGGCCACAGTCCGGGGTTTTGCACGGCCGCCACCTGGTCGGTGCCACCGGCCTCCAGCACGAGCACGCGCGCACCGGTTTCGGCGGCCAGGCGACCGGCCACCACGGCGCCGCCGCTACCGCTGCCCACCACGATGTAGTCGTATTCCGGCTGAAGGTTGCGGGCGTTGTAGAGTTGGGTGATAGCGGCGTCGCCGCCGTCCTGGGCCGTGGCCTGCGCGCTGGCCAGGCTGGCACCGGCGGCCAGGGCGCCGAGCATGAACGCGCGGCGTCCGATATGACCGCGGTACAGGGCTTCTTCCAGCGCGTTGAGCAGGTCTGCCTGCGCCGTGGCGGGGGTGAGGATGGGCTTCATGACGTATGTCTCATTTGTAGTGTTGGGCGCGGGCGTCCTGCTGACCGCAGTGCTCAGAACGGGTACTGCGCCGCCTGCTCGCTCACGCTCACCCACTGGGCCTGGGTGAATTCCTCGATGCTGGCTGGGCCACCGAACCGGCCACCGCTTCCCGATGCCCCCATGCCGCCAAACGGCACCTGGGGCTCGCAGTTCACCGGCTGGTCGTTGACGTGCACCATGCCCGTCTTCAGTTGCGAGGCCATGCGCAGGGCGCGCGCGGTGGAGCGCGAATGAATCGCCGCGGCCAGTCCGTACTCGCTGCTGTTGGCCAGGGCGATCGCTTCCTCGTCCGTGTCGAAGACGGTGATCGGCGCCACCGGTCCGAAAATCTCTTCGGCGAAGGCGGGCATGTTCACATCCACGTTTGACAAGACGGTCGGCTGGTAGAAGCGCCCTTCATGCGTGCCGCCGGCGAGCAAGGTGGCGCCGGCCGCGATCGAATCGGTCACGATGCGGTGCACGCGTTCGGTCTGGCGGTCATTGATCAGCGGGCCCAGGTGCGCCGGGCCGGCATGGGGGTCGCCCACATACAGCTTCTTCGCGCGCTCGACCAATTTGGCGGCATAGGCATCGGCAACGCTGCGGTGCACCAAATGCCGGCCCGCCGCCATGCAAATTTGGCCCTGGTGCAAAAAGCCGCCCCAGGCGGCGCAACTGCTGGCGCCGTCGAGGTCGGCATCCTCAAGCACGATCATCGCGTTATTGCCGCCCAACTCAAGCGCCACCTTCTTCAGCGCCTGTCCGCAGAATTCTCCGATCTGACGACCGACCGCCGTCGAGCCCGTGAAGGAGACCATGTTCACGCAGGGATGGCGCACCACGGCGTCGCCGGTGGCGGGACCGCCCGGCAAGACCTGTAGCACGCCCGGCGGCAGGCCGGCGTCCTCGAACAGGCGGGCAATCAAGGCGCCGCCCGTCACGGCACTTTGCAGGTCGGGCTTGAGCAACACGGCATTGCCCAAAGCCAGGGCTGGCGCCACCGAGCGCATCGCCAGGAACAGGGGGAAGTTCCACGGCGCGATCACGCCCACCACCCCGAGCGGGACACGCTGCCACAAGTTGGTTCGCCCCGGTACGCTGGACGGGAACATCATGCCGTTGGGCAGGCCGGCCAGGGCCGCGGCCTGCAGCATCTGCTCGCAGGTGATGCCGACTTCCCACTCCCCCTTGGGCACGATGGAACCGCACTCGCGCACATTCCACTGCGTGAACTCGGCCGCGCGCTCCTTCAGGAGCCGCGCCGCTTCGCGCACGATGGCGGCGCGCTGGTCAAACGGTGTGACGGCCCACGCCTTCTGCGCCGCCTGGGCGGAGCGTGCCGCCGCGTCCACGTCCTCTAAAGAGGCCACACCGACCTCGCCCAGTGCCGCCCCGGTAGCGGCCTCGATCACGGTGGCGACACCGCCTTGAGCGGCCACCCAGCTGCCGGTGAATATCTTGCCGCTCCAGCATTCTGTCTTGACGGGTGCGTTCATTGTTTGCTTGTCCTGGTTGTGATGAGAAGAGGAAATCGCTCGGTGTCGTGGTCTGAACGGGCTGTGCCTTCACACCGCGCCGGGGGCCACCGCCCTGGGCTTGCTGCGGTCGAAGAAGCGGTCGGCAAACACCGCCTCCGCTGGCACGCCGGCGCGCCTTGCCATCACGTCGGCCGCGTCTACCATGGGAGGTGGGCCGCAGAGGTAAATCTGTGACCGTGCCAGGTCCGGTATTCCAAGCAGCTTGTCGGCCACCAGGCCGCGCTGCCCTGCCCAGCCGCTCTGCTCCGGCTCTGCGGAAAGCACGGGCACATGGTCGAAGCGGGCCGGCCAACGGGCGGCCAGTTCGGCGATGGCATCGGAGCCGTACAAGTCTCTTTGCTCGCGCCCGCCATACAGCAGGGTGACCGGCCGGGCGCACTGCTCGCTCAAGGCCTTTTCGAGCATGCATTTGATGGGCGCCAGGCCGCTGCCGCCGGCGACGCAGACGATGGGCGCGTCGGCCTGGCGCAGGCGGAACTGTCCCAACGGGCCACGCAGGGTAAGGGTCGAACCGACCCGGTCGCCTTCGAAGAGCCAGGTCGTGAAAGCACCTCCGGGCACCCGGCGCACATGGAAGCAGGGTCGATCCGTATCGCCGCTCAGCGGCGCCTGGGCAAAGGAATAGCTGCGCGCACCTTCGATGCCCTCGATCTGCAGATCGGCGTACTGGCCCGGGATGAAAGTGAGCGGCCGATTCAATTGCAGACCCAGCTCGACAATGTCGTGCGACAAGGGCCGCACGGAAGCGATGCGGGCCTCGAACAGGCTGGGCGGCGGCCCGACCTCGCTGACCAGACCGGCCAGGTGGATGCGCAGACTGCTGACGGGAATCGACTGACAACCCAGGCGCCAGCCGTCCCGGAAGTCTTCCCCGCTCAGGCAGACCGCCGCCGAGTTGAGCTCACTGATCTTGCCGTCGAGCAGCTTGAAGCGGCACGTACCGCAGGTGCCCACCTTGCAGTCGCAGGGAAATCCGATGCCGGCATCCTGCGCGGCCTCCAGCAACGTCTTGCCGCGCGGAACCTCGAACTTCAGCCCGTGCGAGGCCAGCTCGACCACCGGCACTTCACGTTTGGCGAACAACTTCTTGAACATTAAGGGTCCGGGAAGAATGAGTCAATTCAAACAACGCAGGCAATGCAAGAGACCACGCTGCCTCGCGGTCATGGCAGGCCGTTCAAGCCCAGCCCACTCGCCGATTGGCCTCTCGCGCCAGCTTGCGCTCGGCTTCGCTGGCAAACTGCCTGTCCCACTGTGCCAGGCGTGGCTTGGCGATCAGGGAGAACCACAGAGGTGGGAACAGGATGCCGGTGAGGAAACAGATGAACAGCGAAGGCATCTGCGGCGCTTCAGGCTCGGGCTTCAAGGCGTAGAACGGGGTGTGCCCATCGACATGGTGGTTGATGTGGTTGGTGATCTCCACACCCAGCAGCCGGACAATCGCGCCCATGTGGTTCCAGGCATGGTGCTTGGCGATGGGAGCGCCTGGCATACGGTGCAAGCCGTAGTGCTGGAAATAGTTGAAGGCCTCGACCAGACCTTTGGCGATCACCATCGAGAGCACGGCCACGCCGGCTGCCGCACCCCCCGCAAAATAGCCACACAGACCCGGCACCAAGGCCAGCATCACGATTTCCTGGTAAGTGCGGTTGCGCCAGTTCCAAGCTGACAAACCCAGCCGACGCAAACGCTGCGCCTCGCCTTTGACGGCCTCGGAGTAAGCCCCGTAGCTAGCCCGGAAAATGAAGGGGTAGATAAGTTCACCGCGGTAGGCGGTGTCCGAGTCCGCCGGCGTGTCCAGATCCAGGTGGTGCCCTTTCACGTGTGCGATGTCACGGTTCGGATCGCAGTAGAAGGTGCTGACGAGTTGGGCCATGCGACGCGGGAACCAATGGCGCCGGTGCATCAGCTCGTGCGCCACCGGCAGATTGGGCACAGCGCTGAGCCAGGCCAGACTTGCGACGCTGCCAACGATGGACCAGACCCCATCCGCGCTGCTCAGCGCATTAGAACCGTCGCCGACGGACATCACGAAGAGAACGTACAAAGCCAGCAGCAGCAGGCAATTGGCGTACAGCGCCCCATCCACCAGCCAGGGTGAACCAATCCGGCGCGCCGCGTAGTCGCGCGGCAGCATCACGTCGAGCAGAAAAAGCACCGGGAAGGTGGCGATACCCAGCCATACCCAGGGGCCGCCGAGCGCAAAGCCCACGACGCCCGCAAGTGTCGTTGTGGGAACCACCAGCCAATATCGAAGCGCGTCCATGAGTTTGTCTCTTTCGATGATGCGGAATTTGAATCACTGTCGAAGCATCAGATGCATTCGGGGGTCTTTTCGATCGTGAGACCTCTAGGAGGATCTTGGACCTCGAAGCGCCAGCGCGCGGATCAGAAGCGCTTTCCGATCGAGGCGAACACCACCAGCGGGTCGAGGCGCACGTCGGCATGTGCTGCCGCGCCGCCGAACGCCGGCAGCACGCCGTCGGCCTTGGTCTTGACGAAGATCTTGCGTGCGTCGAGTCCGATCGACCAACCGCCATCCAGAGGAATCTCCGCCCCGACCTGGAGCACCGTACCGAAGGCGCTTTTCACGTCGAGATTGCTGATGAAGCCGTCCTGGCTCTTGAACACCACGGTGTAGTTCAGGCCGGCGCCGATGTAGGGACGCACGGGACCGGAATCCAACAGCGTGTAGGTTGCCGACAGAACCGCCGGGCCGTACTTCACCTTGCCGAGCGTGCCGGCGCTGGCCAGGGCGCCGGTGCCCGTCAGCGTGGTGGTGGGCGGCACCCCAATTAGGAAGCGCGCAGTCCAGCGCGGCGCGATGTCGTACGACAGTTCGAGACCCAGGCTGTTGTTGCTGCTCGCGGAGGCGTCGGCACCGGGTACCGGCGCGCCGTTGACCTGGACGTCGGCCTGAGCGCTGAAGCGCACGTGCACGGCGCCGAGCCGCACTGTCCAGGGCGAGGTCTGCGCGGAGGCGCTGGTGGCGGCCAGCAGGCCGGCGGCCAGCAAGCCGGTAGTCGTCATCTTGGTCTTCATCTGGGTTGTCTCCTCGAGGTGGAATGACGGGGGCCGACGCCGTGGCCCTCGTGGCGGTTAATGGAAGCGGTCCAATTGGCTGTGCTGGTAGGGCACGAGGAGCGTGCCTGTCAGGAGTTCCTGGATGGCCTGCGTCATGCGCGGTGGCCCCACGAAATGGAAATCGTGCCGGGCCAGCCCCGAACACCCGCCACGCAGACGATGTCGCGCGCGCTGTCCTTGCGCAGGCCGGCCAATCCGTAAGCCTTGTCGAGAACGACCACGTCACCGATGGACACCTCGGCCTTGGGACTGAATCGAACGTGTGCGGCGCCCGCGCGAACTGTCCACGGCGATTCGTCTGCCAGTGCGGCTGAAGATGCGAGAAGGAATCCGGCGGCAGTTGCGATTGATATCAGTTTCACGCAGTGAGCGTACGACGCGCCGTCGACCAGCAAGGGGTTACTCACCTTGCGCAAGGCCAGATCGCGTGGCAGTACCAGGTCGAGCAGGAGCAGGAGCGGGAAGGTTCCGATTCCCAGCCAGATCCAGGGGCCGCCAAGGGTAAAGCCCAGCACGCCCGCCAGTGTGGTCAGGGGAACGAACAGGTAGTAGCGCAAGGTATCCATCACTAGCTAGCTTCTCACGAAAGGGAAAGAGTGGAGATGACTAAATGGCCGGGCTACTTCACGGGCGGATCAGCATCTTCAAGGCGTCGTCGCGCTTGCTGTGGAAGGTTGCGAACGCCTGATCGACATCAGCAAGGGAAAAGGTGTGCGAGAAGTACTGGTCGGGGTCCACCACGCCTTTTTCGAGCAACCGAAGTCCTTCCCACATGCTGGGTTGCACATTGGCAAAGCCATTCATGTGCAGACTGATGTCGCGCAGAAATACGTCAGCCAGATTCAGATTGAAGGTGCCGTCAGTGAACACGCCGATCGCCGCCACCGTGCCGCCCGGGCGCACGATGTCGAGGCACATCTGCAGTGTTTCGGGATAGCCGACCACCTCGATTACCTTGTCGAATCCGCGGCCACCGCACTCGGCCAGCGCACGCTCCTTCCAGTCGGGCTGGCCCGCGTCGATCCCGATCGCACCCTTTTTGCGGGCGGCCTCTAGCCGGTGCGCCACCTTGTCGAGCACCACCAGTCGCCCAGGGCCACGTTGAAGTGCGATGTCCAGGGTCATAAGGCCGGTGGGGCCGCAGCCGACGAGCGCGACGCTCTCTCCGGGCTGTATGTCCGCCAGCTTGTTGGCGATGACAGCCGACGGCAGATTGCACGACAGGGTCAGTCCCGCTGCGTCCGAGATCGCCCTAGGCACATGAATCGTGTGTGCGTCGGCGTGCGGGATGACCATCGCCTCGGCGTGGGTGCCATTGAGATTGCCGAAGGGCACGCCAAACCCGTATACGGCCTTCTGGGTTGTCTCGCAATGCGCCGTCTGGCCCACTTCGCACATGTAGCAGTGGCCACACGAGCAAGAATAGGCCATGCTCACGCGGTCGCCCTTCTTGAAGCGCCCCACCGACTTACCAACCTGCAGCACTTCGCCGAGCAGTTCGTGGCCGGTCTGCGATTTGCCCTTTTCCATGATTGGGTCGAGCGCGCCCCGATAGAGGTGCAAGTCAGAGCCGCAAATCGACGTTGCAATCACCTTCACGAGCATTTCGTGATCGGCCTTGATCGCTGCGTCGGGAATGTCGGTGGTCCGGATCTGCTCCGGCCCGTAGTAGACAGCTGCCTTCATTGCGTTCCTCGAAGTTGTTCAGGTTCAGAAGAACCGGTCGAAGTGGATTTGCGAAAACGGCACCATGTGCTTGACCATCAGCAGTTCCTGCAAGGCCTGCGTCATCGGCGGCGGGCCGGCGAAATAAAACTCGTGGCGCGCCAAATCGCCGCCCAGCCGGCGCAGTAGGGCCTCGTGTACGAATCCGGTTTCGCCTATCCAACCCTCACCGTCTCCCGGGTTCGACACGACGCCGTGGTATTGAATAGCCGCGTCTTCGCTAAGGCCACTTAGCAAGGCTTCGCCACAGACGTCGCGCGGCGTTCGAGCACCATAAAAGAAGTGCAGCTGCCGCGAGCCCAGCATGCCCGCGGCCGCTGCACCGCGGGCGATGGACACCATTGGTGCCAGCCCCGAGCCGCCCGCCACGCACACGATGTCGCGCGGACTGTCCTCGCGCAGCCACGCCAGGCCATACGGACCATCGATCTCAATGGCGTCGCCGAATCGGAGGCGCTCGAACAGACAAGCCGTTCCCTGCCCGCCCGGCACGCGGCGAACCTGGAAGTGCCACTCGCCGGCCGGATTCTGCAGGTTAGACATCGAGTAGGCGCGCGCGGTGGACAACCCCGGTAGCGCCACGCTGGCGTACTGGCCGGGCAGGAAGTCGGCCGGCCCATCGGTGGTAAAACGGAACTCACGCAGATCGTGTGTGATCTCGGTCGTGCCGGTCAGGAGTGCTGCGCGCCGTTGGGTGCGGTATCGAGGGACGTATTCGTCGCCCAGTCGGGTCTTGACCGTCACGTCGCCAACTGCGCAGGTCTGGCAGGCGAGGTGGCGGTTGCCGCGCTTGCGGTCGCGCTCGGTCAGGCCTGGCGCATCAGGCCACAGGCACGCGAGTTCACCTTCGATCAGGTCGAACTTGCAACTGCCACACCCACCCGAGTTGCACTCGTACGGGAAGCCAAGGCCGGCGCGCAGCATGGCGCGCAACACTGTGTCGCCAGGAGCTTGTTCGACGGCAAGCGTCCCCCCGTTGATGCGGATTCGATCAACCATTTTCGTACTCTCATCGGGTCCCGCGGGCGGCCTATCAGCACGCCGGCGGCAGTGGACTCAGACGCCGATGCCGCGACGGAACTCGCGCGTGGCAGCCTTGGCGTCGGCGGCGGCGTGGGGTACGTCGGGAATGGCAGCCACAAACGACGTGATCGCCATGTCAGCCAACGGCTCCCACTTGGCAATCCAGCCATGGATGACATCGGCATTGCCGGGGACGGCAAGTGCCATCTTGGTCAACGCCGCAGCCCAACGGCGGTGTCGTACACCGTCAAGCAACTGCGCGTCGGTGAGCATGCCCAGCAGGGTGTCGGCGTTGTGGCGCCCGGCCTCGCCCAGCTTGCGCAAGACGGCCTCTTCGATGGCCGGTTTCGCCACGAGGTTCAACGCCACAAAGGCCTCACCCCAGTCCCAGGTGGTGAGCACCTTTTCCATCAGTTCACGAAAGCCCTGCCACGCAGCGTCAGTCTCCCAATAGCGGCGCTCGTCGTCGCCCAGGCCCTTGCCGGCGTGGTTCAGAGACAGTTCCTTGGTGCGATAGGCTGTGTGGCTGAGCCAGCGCAACGAATCTGCGGCCTGGAAGGCGGCACAGTTGCTGATAGTGCTGGCCGGCGCCATCTGCATCAGATAGGCCGAGGCCATCTGCAGCGTGTGGAACAGGTAGCGCCCCGGCGTGTACAGACGCGCCAGCGTGCCAACCCAAGTGGGATCGAGCGCTTTGTCATGCTCGCGCTCGTTGAACTGGTCGAGCAGGCCGTAGACATAGGTCTCCTGACCGTCCTGCAGCATGTTGTAGGTGCGGTAGATCAGTTCATCGGGCTCGCGAAAGGCGTTCCAGTCGTCGTGCTTCAGCGGACTCGCATTGCGGTGCTCTTTGTACCAGCGCGCCATGAACATGTTGGGATCGAGCTCGAACGGCGCGTCCGCGTAGCGGTCGCTGTAGTGCAGCCCCACTGAAACGATTTCGTATTCGCTGGGCTTGCGCCGCCGACCAGCCAAGTGGCTCCAAGTCTTCAGCGGCTTGAGGACTTCAACTTCACTCATGAGTGTCTCCTTGATGCGTTGGCCTGGGCCACGACTTCAGATGTGCTTTTGGAAATAGAACCGAACGTGTTCAGGACCGGTCTCGATTCGGCCCGCAAACGACGAGAGCTGCACTTCGAGATCACGCATCAGAAACGGGCGACCGAGCATTTCCTCAATCGTGCTGCGGCGGATGATCATCTCGTCGTCAGTCTGCACGCGGATGTAGGCCAGCTTGTCGTCGATGCCGATTGTCTTGCCAGGGTTGTCAAGGGCTGCCGCCTCGGCGACGGCCTTGGCCACCTCACCGGAGCGCAGGATCGGGCCGACCTTGTTGTTGTGGACGGTGTTGGTTGCGGTGCTCATGGGGCTCTCCTGAATCTTGATGACGGTGGGGCGCAGCTGGGCTCAGGTGTGGGCGAACAGCGGCTTGACGTCCGCCGTGTCGATGAACACTTGCTCGCCTTCGATGCGGATGGGGTAGCTCGCGAGCTGGCAGTCGCCCGGATTGATACCTTTGCCGGTGCAGGCGTCGAACACCCACTGGTGGGCGCGGCAGATCAGCGTCTTGCCATCGAACTTCCCTTCGATCAGCGGAATGTCCTGGTGCGGGCAGACGCCCTGGTAGGCCTTGAGATGGCCGCCCTCCAGGCAGGCCACGACCACTTCGTGACCGTCGACCTGGAAGGACTCCATCTCGCCTTCCCAGACGTCGTCCAGTGTGCAGAGCTTGGTAAATGCCATGACCGATGCTCCAGACGCCGTCAGCTCGCGGCCGGCGCCGATTCCCAGATCACCTGGATGCACTCCATCGGCCGCAGCCCGGAGTCGATGACCTTGACGTTGCGCGCCAGGGCCGCGGCGGCTCCCTGTGGCCGCACGCGCATCACTTGACCGGGTCGAGCCGCCACGCGGCGGCCCACCGAGTGGTGGGCTGCCGCGGCGGCCACCTGGTCCATCGTGAACTCGGTGTCGACCGGCAACAGTTGCAAAACAAAATCACCCTGAAACTGGGCAGTGAGAGGAAAAAGCGCCATCGTTGTCTCCATAGTGCGAACCAGCACCGGCAGAGCGAGTTGCCGAAGGGATACGCATGCTGATCAGAATGTCGAATGTCCGGTTCAGGCGGCAGCTTTGACGCGGCCGCGATACGCCTCGACCCAGCTATAGCCGTGGGCGTCGTCGCCGATCTCGCCAGGCGCCAGGCCCATGTACTTGAGGCCCCCGCTCAGGTCCATCGGCTGGATCATCCCTGCCAGGAAGCGGTCGATCAGCGACAAGTGGCCCTCGTAGCGCTCGGGCTCTTGCTCGAAGCACCACTTGCAGCCTTCGGAACAGAAGTGGTACCAGCGACCCTTGTGCTCCAGCGGCTTGTCTGAAAGCTTGTCCGGCGTGTTCGCCACTGGCAGCTGGCACATATTGCAGATCACCGGCAACGTCTCGGGATAAGTCAACTCACGCTTGTCAGCCAGCAGGTTGTCGATGATCACGTCCCACTGCGTGCCCCAGCGTTCGTTCCATCCCGGGTACTTTTCCTCTAGCCACGCTCGCTGTTCGGGGTCAACGCCGGCAGCGGGGTTCCACCACACCGTTGGGCGCCAGAACCAGACGCCCATGTGCATGGCATGGTGCATGTCGTCCAGTTCTTCTAGGAACTGGTCCCAGTACCAGGGCTTCTCCAGTCCCAGGTCAGCGATCGAGCGCTCGAATTGGGTCACGATCCACTCCTGCATGAACTCCTTGAACGATTGCTTTCGGTGAGTCAATGGCGTGTAGTAGTCCATCATCGGCCCAGTCAGTACCGAGAACAGCCGCCACGAGCGCCAGAACGAGATGTCGATCATGCGTTGTGCCTCGGCCTTCTTGCCGTGCGCGATCAGGATCGGGATCAGCGGGCCGCCGATTTGCGCGTGGCGCGACTCGTCCGTCTGCACGCTGGAGATCATGTTGGCGAAGGTCCAGTCGCCGGCCTCGGCGGCATCGGCCGCCATGCCCAGGAACTGCATATTGGTGAAGCCGGTCTCGAAGGCGAAGGTCAGCATCAGGCCGATGCCAACGGCGCTGCGCGTACTGAAGATGTCGTCGAACATGTGACGTGCCGCGATGGCGCCCCACTCGTTGGTGTCATAGGCTTTGAAGGCCCAGTCGAACTGACGATCCTTCGACACGTACTCGTGCGGGAAGAAGAGCTGGATCTGGCCGTGTCGGATTTCGTCGAGCATGCCCATCGTGGCCATATTGCGCATGCCGGGCGCACGCCCGAAACGCGCCATGCGCGCCTCGGCGGAAGCCGCCGCGTACTCGGCACGTGCGATCGCTCCATAGTGTGCCTTGATCACGCTGAGCCAGCCCGGGTCGGCGTTCTCATACATCTTGCTGCGCTCGAGCGCACCCTTGACGGAGTAGGCGCCTGAGTCCTTCTCGCGCTGCACCTTGACGTACTCGGGATAGGTCTGCTTGTAGGGCTCGTCGTAGCTTTCCCACGCCTCCATGGGGATCCCCATGTCGCCGGAGAGTTCGCTCGGATAGAGCTCGGACTCCGAAACATATGTCGGCGTCCAGTTGGTGGTGCGCGCGATGTCGTACCAATCGAGTCTTGCCAGAAGTGCCATCTGATCGTCTCCTTGCCAAGCTGCTGCAGGGGTTGCGTGGCAGCGGTTGAACACCTGGTTGGCCAACATGCGCGGCATGGGCCAGTTGTCTGTGCTTCTATGCAGGAGCAATGCCAGCTTTACCGAGAATGGGCCGAAATCACGATAATCTAGGGAAAGCACTAAAGGTTCTCGACCCCGACAACTTCCCACGCAAGGTTCGGAAGACCCGCCCCTCGCCTCGCTGCAGTGCAGCATGCTGTTTTGACAACATTCTCGACGAGACGAATTCTTCAATTGGTGAGGTTGCTGCTGCTTAAAGAGCGAGTTCAGGCTATCGGGCATTCCTTACTATCGATAGTTTTCGACACGGCAATCGCGAGGTAATCGTCTCCGGCGAGTCCATTGCAACCGGCCGGGACATGTGCGAAAGGCTTGTTGCAAACACATCAACAGGCACTGTTAGGAATGCGCTGCGGGGTACGCCGCACGTGTGTCACCGATCGCCCCGCCAGCAAGTCGGCAACGGCGGACTTTGGGCTGCCCACGGACAGCCTTGCGCCCGGCGATGGGCGAGGCTTTTGGGCAGGTGCGCCCACATCCGCTCGATCAGCCGGGTTTCGAATTTCGCCCGCGAATGCAAGCCAGTGGCTGATTCACCAAGCAGGCGCACCTGCGATGGCTCGCTGATGAGAGCACGGGCCAGTTCGGATCAGGTTAGGGCGCAAGGTCGCACCGTCCGCCGGGAGACGATGAATATGGCGCAAGCGCACATCCGCCTTCCCAATCAATTAGCTGGCGTGCTGGCCGAGCAGCGGCAGAACGCGTTTCAGCGCCCCATATCTTTTGCGGTCTGCCCGGCGATGCCCCAGTTGGTCTTTGGCACGTCGTGGATCCAGACGCGCACGTTTTCCTTCGGTGCACCGACGGCCTCGTGCAGCGCCTGCGTCACCTTCTCGATCACGGCGCGCTTTTGCTCCTCGGTGCGGCCTTCGAGCATGTAGATCT
>JBASTF010000214.1:0-11879 GCA_049274755.1 Rubrivivax sp.
GGCCGGGCAGCGGGCGCAGTGCCGGTGTCGACGCCGCTGCTGCCGGGGCCGCCGGCTTCGCGGCCTGTTTCACGGCGATGGACACCGGGATCGACGGCAGCACCACGTTCGGGCTGCTCTTGTGTTCCTTGCAGTAGGCACTGCCAGGCGCCATCTCGGCTGTGCAGCCCGGCTTGCGGCACCGTCCCATCGTCTTCTCCCTGCTGCAGCCCCGTGCCGCGCTGGTGTCGGAATGTAAGGGCGGCGCCGGGTGCCGGCGTTCAGTAGATCAGCCGATCCGGGCGGATGTCACGCAGGATGGTGGTCGCGATCTCTTCGATGGACTTGTGCGTCGAACTCAGCCAGGCGATGCCTTCGCGGCGCATCATCGCCTCGGCTGCGCTCACCTCGTAGCGGCAGTTCTCCAGCGCTGCGTACCTGCTGTCGGGCCGGCGTTCGTTGCGGATCTGCGCCAGGCGGCCGGGGTCGATGGTCAGCCCGAAACACTTGCGTTTGTACGGCGCCAGCGACGAGGGCAGCTTGCCGCGTTCGAAGTCATCGGGGATCAGCGGGTAGTTGGCGGCCTTGATGCCGTGCTGCATCGCCAGGTACAGGCTGGTCGGGGTCTTGCCGCTGCGGCTGACGCCGACCAGGATGACGTCGGCGATGTCCAGGTTGCGCGCGCTCTGGCCGTCGTCGTGCGCCAGACTGAAGTTGATGGCCTCGATGCGCTCGTTGTATTCCTGGCTCTGGCTGGCGTCGCTGAAACGGCCGACACGGTGGTTGCTCTTGACGCCGAACTCGGCTTCCAGCGGTTCGACGAAGGTGCGGATCATGTCCAGCACCAGGCCCTTGCAGCCGCTGCCGGTGACGACCTCGCGGATCTCGTCGGCCACCAGCGTGATGAAGACGATGGGGCGCTTGCCCTCGGCCTCGGCCACGCGGTTGATCTCTTCGACCACGGCCAGCGCACGCTCGGGTGTGTCGATGAAGGGCCGGCGCACATGCCGCGGTTTGGCCGGGAACTGCGCCAGGATGGAGTTGCCGAAGGTTTCGGCGGTGATGCCGGTGCCATCGGAGACGAAGAACACGCTGCGGTCGGGCATGGGCCATCATAAGTCCTTAGAATCGCTGCAACTTTTCCGCCGCCTCGATGTGAGACCCCTCCAGCCGACCATGCGAATGAAAAAGCGCTGGAGCGTGGACCCCGAGCCTGCCTGCGGAAGCACCGGTTTTTTCACTCTCGGAGCTTTCCCATGTCCCAGGCACCTCTGGCGGCCGCCCTGGTCGTCCCGTTCGAACAACTGAGGATGCACGACGTCGAGGTCGTTGGCGGCAAGAATGCCAGCCTCGGCGAGATGATCAGCCAGCTGGCCAACGCCGGCGTGCGTGTGCCCGGCGGCTTTGCCACCACGGCCCATGCCTTCCGCCAGTTCCTGCGCCATGGCGGGCTGGCCGAGCGCATCGAGACCCGGCTGTCGACGCTGGACATCGACGACGTGCGTGCGCTGGCCGAAGCCGGCGCCGAGATCCGGCAATGGATCGTGCAGACGCCGTTCCCGCACGACCTGGAAGCCGCCATCCGCACGCAGTTCCACCTGCTGGCGGCCGACAACCCGGGCGCCAGCTTTGCCGTGCGCTCGTCGGCCACTGCCGAAGACCTGCCCGACGCCTCGTTCGCCGGCCAGCAGGAGACCTTCCTCAACGTGAGCGGCATCGACGAGGTGCTGCACCACATGAAGGAGGTGTTCGCCTCGCTGTACAACGACCGTGCCATCAGCTACCGCGTGCACAAGGGCTTTGTGCATTCGGAAGTGGCGCTGTCGGCCGGTGTGCAGCGCATGGTGCGTTCCGACCAGGGTGCGGCCGGCGTGATGTTCACGATCGACACCGAGTCGGGCTTCAAGGACGTGGTCTTCATCACCAGCAGCTACGGCCTGGGCGAGACGGTGGTGCAGGGCGCCGTGAACCCCGACGAGTTCTATGTCTTCAAGCCGACGCTGGCCGCCGGCAAGTTTTCGGTGATCCGGCGTGTGCTGGGCAGCAAGCTGCAGCGCATGGAGTTCGCCAGCGCGGCCGAGAAGGCGGCCAGCGGCAAGCTGGTGAAGGTGATCGACACGCCGCCGGAGCAGCGCAACCGCTATTCGCTGAACGACAACGACGCCATCGAACTGGCCAGGTACGCCGTCATCATCGAGAAGCACTACGGCCGGCCGATGGACATCGAGTGGGGCAAGGACGGCGTCGACGGCCGCATCTACATCCTGCAGGCGCGGCCCGAGACGGTGAAGAGCCAGGCCGAGGGCCAGGTCGAGCACCGCTACAAGCTCAAGGGCACCGGCACCGTGCTCGCCGAAGGCCGGGCCATCGGCCAGAAGATCGGCACCGGCCCGGTGCGGCTGGTGCGCAGCATTGCCGAGATGGAACGGGTGCAGGCCGGCGACGTGCTGGTCACCGACATGACCGACCCGAACTGGGAACCGGTGATGAAAAAGGCCAGCGCCATCGTCACCAACCGCGGTGGCCGCACCTGCCACGCGGCCATCATCGCGCGTGAGCTCGGCATCCCGGCCGTCGTGGGCTGCGGCGACGCCACCGAGAAGGTCCAGGAAGGGGCGCTGGTCACCGTGGCCTGCAGCGAAGGCGACACCGGCTACATCTTCGACGGCCTGCTGGAGACCGAGGTCAACGAGGTGCGGCGCGGCGAGATGCCGTACTGCCCGATCAAGATCATGATGAACGTCGGCAACCCGCAGCTGGCCTTCGACTTCGCGCAGATGCCGAACTCGGGCGTGGGCCTGGCGCGGCTGGAGTTCATCATCAACAACAACATCGGGGTGCACCCGAAGGCCATCCTCGACTATCCGAACGTCGACCCCGAGCTGAAGAAGGCGGTGGAATCGGTGGCGCGTGGCCACGCCAGCCCACGGGCCTTCTACGTCGACAAGCTGACCGAGGGCATTGCCACCATCGCTGCGGCCTTCTACCCGAAGAGCGTGATCGTGCGGCTCTCGGACTTCAAGAGCAACGAGTACCGCAAGCTGATCGGCGGCACACGCTACGAGCCCGACGAAGAGAACCCGATGCTGGGTTTCCGCGGTGCCAGCCGCTACATCAGCGGCGACTTCCAGGACGCCTTCGCGATGGAATGCGAGGCGCTGAAGCGGGTGCGCAACGAGATGGGCCTGGACAACGTCGAGATCATGGTGCCCTTCGTGCGCACCGTGAAGCAGGCCGAGCGTGTGACGCAGATGCTGGCCGAACGCGGGCTCAAGCGCGGCACCGGCGGCCTACGCCTGATCATGATGTGCGAGGTGCCCAGCAACGCCATCCTGGCCGAGCAGTTCCTCGAACATTTCGACGGCATGTCCATCGGCAGCAACGACCTGACGCAGCTGACGCTGGGCCTGGACCGCGACAGCGGCCTGGAGCAGCTGGCGCACGACTTCGACGAACGCGACCCGGCGGTGAAGGCGATGATCTCGCGTGCCATCACCGCCTGCCGCGCCACCGGCAAGTACGTGGGCATCTGCGGCCAGGGGCCCAGCGACCATCCGGACTTCGCCGACTGGCTGGCGGCCGAGGGCATCGTGTCGATCTCGCTGAACCCGGACACCGTCGTCGACACCTGGCAGCGCCTGGCGGCGCGCTGACGCTGCGCAGCATGGCAGCCGCAGGCGGCGACGACAAGGCATTCCGCCGCCGTCTGCACTGGACCTATGGCCTGTACACGCTGGGGCTGATCGGCTTCATCCTCGGCATGGCGCTGCTGGAGCGCCTGGGCCTCAGCCGCAACACCATCGGCCTGACGATGCTGTTGTCCACCGTGGTGCTGTACGCGGCCATCGGGCTGCGCTGCCGCACCTCGGATGCCAGCGAGTACTACGTGGCCGGCCGCCGTGTGCCGGCCTTGTACAACGGCATGGCCACGGCGGCCGACTGGATGAGCGCCGCCTCGTTCATCGGCCTGGCCGGCACGCTGTACCTGGGTGGCTACAACGGCCTGGCCTTTGTGCTCGGCTGGACCGGTGGTTACTGCCTGGTGGCACTGCTGCTGGCGCCCTATCTGCGGCGCTTCGGCGAATACACGATTCCCGACTTCCTCGGCGCGCGCTACGGTGGCAGCCTGCCGCGGCTGCTGGGCCTGTTGTCGGCGGTGCTGGTGTCCTTCATCTACGTCGTCGCGCAGATCTACGGTGTCGGCCTGATCACCGCGCGCTTCACCGGCTTCGGCTTCGAGATCGGCATCTTCGTCGGCCTGGGCGGCGTGCTGGTCTGCTCCTTCCTCGGCGGCATGCGCGCCGTCACCTGGACCCAGGTGGCGCAGTGTGTGATCCTCGTCATCGCCTACCTGGTGCCGGTGGCCTGGCTGTCGCTGAAGGTCACCGGCAACCCGGTGCCGCAGCTGACCATCGGCCAGGTGCTGAAGGAAGTGACCGACCGCGAGTTCGAGCTCAGTGCCGACGTGCGCGAACTCGAGGTGATGGACGCCTACCGCCAGCGTGCGCTGCAGGCCGAAGCCAGGCTGCGCGACGTGCCGGCGGCGATGGCGGCCGACCGCGCCGCTGCGCTGCAACGTGTGGAACTGCTGGCCGAGCAGCCCGCGCCGCTGGTGGAATTGCAGGCGGCACGGCGTGTCGTCGCGGCGCTGCCGCGCAGCGAAGACGAAGCGCGCCGGCGCTACAGCGCCGAGAAGACGCAGGCCGAGGCCTGGTCGCAGCCGCTGGCCGGCATGCCGCCGCATGCCCAGCCCTTTGCCGGCGACCCGCGTGGCGACGCGTCGCACCGGGTCGGCGACGAACGTTCGCGGCTGAACTTCCTGGCCCTGGTGTTCTGCCTGATGCTGGGCACGGCGGCGCTGCCGCACATCCTGACGCGCTACTACACCGTGCCCTCGGTGCGCGAGGCACGGCGTTCGGTGGGTTGGACGCTGCTCTTCATCTGCACGCTGTACCTCAGCGCACCGGCGCTGGCGCTGCTGGTCAAACACGAGGTCTTCAACGGCCTGGTCGGCACCTCGTTCGAGCGCCTGCCGTCGTGGATCGTCGGCTGGGCCAAGGTCGACCCTTCGCTGGTGATGGTGTCCGACGTCAACGGCGACGGCATCCTGCAACTCGGCGAGTTCCACATCGGCGCCGACATCGTGATGCTGGCGGCGCCCGAGATCGCCGGTCTGCCCTATGTGATCTCGGCGATGGTGGCGGTGGGCGGGCTGGCGGCGGCGCTGTCCACGGCCGACGGGCTGCTGCTGACCATCAGCAACGCGCTGTCGCACGACCTGTACTACCGCATGATCAACCCGCACCGGCCGAGCTCGCGGCGTGTGGCGGTGTCCAAGGTGCTGCTGCTGGTGGTGGCGCTGGCCGCGGCCTATGTGGCCTCGATCAAGATCGCCGACATCCTGTTCCTGGTGTCGGCGGCGTTTTCGCTGGCGGCGGCGACGTTTTTCCCGGCCCTGGTGGCCGGCATCTTCTGGAAGCGCGCCAACCACTGGGGCTGCGTGGCCGGCATGGTGTCCGGCCTGTTGCTGACCAGCTACTACATGGTGACCACCCAGCCCTGGCTGCGTGGCCTGTTCGGCGTGACGGCGCCGCTGGCCGACTGCACCTGGTTCGGCATCGCGCCCATCGCCGCCGGCATCTTCGGCGTGCCGGCAGGCGCGGTGATGCTGGTGCTGGTGAGCTGGCTGACACCGGCGCCGCAGCCCGAGACCCGGCAGCTCGTCCAGCGCCTGCGCCAGCCCGAAGCCTGAGCTTCGGTGTATACTGCTGGGCTTTTCCCTTGCCGCCTTCCGTGTCGTTGACGCGACGGAGCGGCTTCCTATCCCAGGAACCCACAAGGAGATTCAATGCGTCACTACGAGATCGTTCTGCTGATCCACCCGGATCAAAGCGAACAGGTTCCGGCGATGCTGGAACGTTACAAGACCCTGGTCACCGCAGGCGGCGGCAAGGTGCACCGTGTCGAGGACTGGGGCCGTCGCCAGCTGGCGTACATGATCCAGAAGCTCGCCAAGGCGCACTACCTGTGCCTGAACATCGAGTGCAGCAACGCCGTGCTGACCGAGCTGGAGACCGGTTTCCGCTTCAACGACGCGGTGCTGCGCCACCTGACCGTGAAGAAGGACAAGGCCGACACCACGCCGTCGATCATGATGAAGGCGGTGGAACGCGAGGAATCGCGCAAGGCCAGCCAGGCAGAGGCCGCGGCCTGATTCGTCTGGTTGCGCCCTTCACCGGGTGCCGGCGATGAACCGCCTGGTTCTGTCGGCGCAACTGGTGGAGCGGGGCGCGCTGCGGTACACCCCCGCCGGCTTGCCGGCCCTGGACCTGAGCTTGAAGCACGAGTCCGAGGTCAGCGAAAACGGCGTCCCGCGCAAGGTCTCGCTGGAGATCAAGGCGCTGGGCATCGGGGAGATCACCGGGGCGTTGTCCTCGATGGCGCTGGGCAGCACCGGCCAGTTCGCCGGCTTCCTGGCAGCCATGCGCAACGGACGCGGCCTGCGCTTCCACATCAGCTCGGTCGACCCGTCGCTCTGAAGCCCGGTCTGATCGTTTTTTTCCGGATTCGATTCGTAGATTTTTAGGAGGTTACGATGCCCCCACCCCGTGGTAAAGGTCGCTTCTCGAAGGACAAGCGTCCGAAGCGCAACACCCAGTCCCTGCTGTTCCGCCGCAAGCGCTTCTGCCGCTTCACCGTCGCCGGCGTCGAACAGATCGACTACAAGGAAATCGACACGCTGCGCGATTTCGTCGGCGAAAACGGCAAGATCACGCCGGCTCGCCTGACCGGTACGCGCGCCTTCTACCAGCGCCAGCTGACCACCGCCATCAAGCGCGCGCGCTTCCTGGCGCTGCTGCCGTATTCCGACCAGCACAGGGTCTGAGGAGCACAGCATGCAAATCATCCTGCTGGAAAAGGTCGGCAAGCTCGGCAACCTGGGCGATGTCGTCAAGGTGAAAGACGGCTACGCCCGCAACTTCCTGATCCCGACCAAGCTGGCACGCCGTGCCACCGAGGCCGCGATCAAGGAATTCGAAGTGCGCCGCGCCGACCTGGAAAAAGCCGCCGCTGCCAAGCTGGCTGCCGCCCAGACCCTGGGCGAGCAGCTGTCGGGCAAGACGGTGCGCATCGCGCAAAAGGCCGGTGTCGACGGCCGCCTGTTCGGTTCGGTCACGAACCAGGACGTCGCCGAAGCCCTGGGCAAGGCGGGTCTGGCCGTCGTGAAGAGCCAGGTGCGCATGCCGGCCGGTCCGCTGAAGACGGTCGGTGAGCATGTCGTCAGCGTCGCGCCGCATGGTGACGTCGTGGTCGACGTGACGGTTCAAGTGGTGGCCCAGGTCGACTGACCAGCCGCTTCCTGCGAACAGCGAGGGCCGGCTTTGCCGGCCTTCGTCGTTTCTGGTGGCGAGGTTTTTCACAGCTTCCGCTCAGCCTCTCCACAAGGTTGCGCACAGGGATGTCCAGAATGTCTGCCCTTTTCGAACCCCGCGAATCCGGCTCCCGCGACGACGAAGTCGCCCGCCTGCGTGTGCCGCCGCATTCGGTGGAAGCCGAGCAAAGTGTGCTCGGTGGCCTGTTGCTGGACAACCTGGCCTGGGACCGCGCCGGCGACCTGCTGACCGACAGCGATTTCTACCGCCACGAGCACAAGCTGATCTTCGCCGCCATCGGTGCCCTGGTCGGCGCCAGCCGGCCGGCCGACGTGATCACCGTGTTCGAGCAGTTGCAGAACCTGGGCAAGGCCGACGACGCCGGTGGCCTGGCCTATCTGAACGCGCTGGCCCAGAGTGTGCCCAGCGCGGCCAACATGCGGCGCTACGCGGAGATCGTGCGCGAGCGCGCCATCCTGCGCAAGCTGATCGCCGCCAGCGACGACATCGCCACCAATGCCTTCAACCCGCAGGGCCGGGCGGTGACGACCATCCTCGACGAAGCCGAAGGCAAGATCTTCAAGATCGGCGAAGAGGGCTCGCGCCAGAAGCAGGGTTTCCAGGGCATCGACAAGCTCGTGGTCTCGCTGATCGACCGCGTCAACGAACTGGCAGAAAACGGCGCCGAGGAAGTGACCGGCGTGCGCACCGGCTACATCGACCTCGACCGCCAGACCGCCGGCCTGCAAAAGGGCGACCTCATCGTGCTGGCGGCACGCCCGTCGATGGGCAAGACCGCGTTTGCGCTGAACATCGCCGAAAGCGTGGCCGTCGTCGAAGGCCTGCCGGTGCTGGTGTTCTCGATGGAAATGGGCGCGGCCCAGCTGGCCCTGCGGCTGGTGGGTTCGCTGGGCCGCATCGACCAGCAGAACCTGCGCACCGGCCGGCTGCGCACCGAGGAATGGGAACGCCTGACCGAAGCCGTCGACAAGCTCGGCCAGGTGCAGATGTTCATCGACGAAACGCCGGCACTGACGGCCAGCGAACTGCGCGCCCGCGCCCGCCGCATGGCACGGCAGTACGGGCAGCTGGGCCTGATCGTCATCGACTACCTGCAGCTGATGAGCGGCTCCAGCAGCGGCGACGAAAACCGCGCCACCGAGCTCGGCGAGATCAGCCGTGGCCTGAAGGCGCTGGCCAAGGAACTGCAGTGCCCGGTGATTGCGCTGTCGCAGCTGAACCGTTCGGTCGAAACGCGCAATGACAAGCGGCCGATGATGAGCGACCTGCGTGAATCGGGCGCCATCGAGCAGGACGCGGACATCATCATGTTCATCTACCGCGACGACTACTACAACAAGGAAAGCAAGGAGCAGGGCATTGCCGAGATCATCGTCGCCAAGCAGCGGAATGGCCCGGTGGGCACGGTGAAGCTGGCTTTCCTGAAACCGCTGACCAAGTTCGAGAACCTGGCGCCGGGCTACGACGACAACGGCTACTGAGGTCTGCCGGGTCTGCGGTGCCTGCCGCTTGTGCGGCAGCGATGTACTGTTTATATTGACAGTATGCAGAGCTCCCAAACCCCACCCGCCGCCACGCTGATGTTTGCGCCCGTGAAGGGCCGCGGTACCGTCTGGGCGCTGGAACACCGCTTCACCCGCGACACCCGCGAAGAATTCGACGACGGCTGGGGCACGCTGGAACAGGCGGCCCAGGAAGAAACACTGGCGCCCGAGACACAGATCCTCGAAGAGCGCGTGAAATCCATCCTGGCCGGCAACGATTCGCCGGACATCGGCTTCGACCTGTCGATCAACCCTTACCGCGGCTGTGAACACGGCTGCATCTACTGCTATGCGCGGCCCACGCACAGCTATCTGAACCTGTCGCCGGGCCTGGACTTCGAGACCCGCATCGTCGCCAAGGTCAACGCCGCCGAACGCCTGCGTGAAGCCTTCGCCCAGCGCAGCTACCAGCCGCTGCTGCTGAACATCGGCTCGGCCACCGATGCCTACCAGCCTGCCGAACGCCGGCTGCGCATCACGCGCAGCGTCATCGAAGTGCTGCAGGAACACCGGCACCCGTTTTCGCTGATCACCAAGTCCTCGGGCGTCGAACGCGATCTGGATCTCGTTGCACCGATGGCGGCCGAGCGCCTGGCGGCGGTGTATGTGTCGATCACGACGCTGGAGCCGGCGCTGGCCCGCATCCTCGAACCCCGTGCGGCCTCGCCGCAGCGGCGGCTGCGCACCATCCGCACGCTGGCCGAGGCCGGTGTGCCTGTGGGGGTCAGCGTCTCGCCCATCATTCCCTTCGTCAACGAACCCGAGCTCGAGCGCATTCTCGAAGCGGCGCACGAGGCCGGCGCGAGCTCGGCCTTCAGCATCGTGCTGCGCCTGCCCTGGGAGGTGAACCCCTTGTTCCAGAACTGGCTGGAACAGCACTTCCCGGAACGCGCCGCGCGCGTGATGGCGCGCATCCGCGAGATGCGCGGCGGCCGCGACAACGACAGCAGCTTCGGCAGCCGCATGAAGGGCCAGGGCCTGTGGGCGCAACTGCTGCGCCAGCGTTTCGACAAGGCCACGGCGCGGCTGGGCCTGAACCGCCAGCGGGTGGAACTGGACCTCACGCGTTTCCTGCCCGGTGGTCAGCAGGCGGCCCAGGCCAGCCTGTTCTGAGCGCCCCCGGGAGCCACGGCTCAAGTTTGGTGCACGGCCTGCCGAAACCTACGCACAGGAGCGTTGGTCCCGCGGCAGTGCTGCGGGTGCCGGCGCGCAATGTCGGGCGGCATCCGCCGTTCCGTTCCATGCAAGGAAGCCGGCACCATGGCCATCGAAACACCGTTCTCCAAGCTGCAGGCCCTGGTGGTCGACGATGCAGCCACGCAGATGACGACACTGCGTGGCCAGCTGTCGATGCTGGGCATCAGCAAGGTCGATGCGGCCAGCAACCCGGACGATGCGCTGCGGCAGATCAAGTCCGGCAAGTACAACCTGGTGCTCTGCGACTACAACCTGAACCACAAGACCGACGGCCAGCAACTGTTCGAGTACCTGCGCGACAACGGCATCCTGGCGCCGGACTGCCTGTTTTTCATGGTGACGGCTGAAAACGCCTATGCCAACGTCGCTGCCGCCTCCGAACACAAGCCCGATGCCTACCTGCTGAAGCCCATCACGGCCAGCGACGTCGAAGAACGCCTGAAGGCGGCGCTGGAGCGCCGCCGCGCCTTCGAGCCGGTGAACGCCGCACTGGCCAAGAACGACCTTGCCGGTGCACTGGCGGCCGTCGACAAGCTGCTCGTGAAAAAAGACCGCTGGCAGATGCAGGCCATGCAGCAGAAGGGCCAGATCCTGCTGAACCTGGGCCGCCATGCCGAGGCACGTGGGGTCTACCAGTCGGCGCTGGCCGAGCGCCCGCAACTGGTGTGGGCGCAGCTGGGCCTGGCGCGTGGCTACAAGGCCGGCAGCCTGTTCGAGGAAGCCAAGCAGCTGGCCCGCGAGATCATCGAATCGCCCGACGGCCAGCGCAACCTGGCGGCCTACGACGTGCTGGCCGAAGCGCTGGAAGCCCAGGGCGACAGCAAGGGTGCGCAATGGGTGCTGCGTGACGCCGTCACCGCCGTGCCTTCGGCCAAGCGCCAGCGCCTGCTGGCCGACTGCGCCTACCGCAACGGCGAGATCGACACCGCCATCGAGGCGATGCAGAAGGTGACGAAGGCGACGCAGGGCGCCATCACCGCGCTGCCGCAGGACACGCTGGCCCTGGCCCAGGCCCTGGTCGATGCAGGCCAGGCACCGGGCGCCATCACGCTGCTGGACCAGGTGAACCCGAAGTTCATCACCTCGCCCCAGGTCGAGTCGGTGGCCCAGGCGATCCGCGCCCAGGCGCTGGCCGCCGCCGGCGACGGCAGCGGCGCGCAGAAGGCCATGGCCAAGGCGCGCGAGACCATGCGTGGCGCCAAGGCCGACTTCGCCACCGTCGCGCTGGCCAAGGCCGAGTTGGTGGCCGGCGACGAAGATGCCGGCCTGAAGCTGCTGGGCGCCGCCGTCAGCTCCGACCACGAGAACCCGCGTGTGAAGCAGCTGGTGCGCAACGCGCTGCGCGCCACCGGCCACGAAGACAAGATGGACAGCCTGGTCGAGGCTGCCGCCGCCGGCCTGCAAGGCCGTGTCACCGACGCCAAGTCCCTGTTCCGCGACAGCAAGATCGACGACGCGCTGGCCGCCATCGAAACCGCGCTGAAGGACTACCCGGACAACACCGGCGTGCTGTTCCAGGCCGCGCAGATGAACTGCCTGGCGCTGCGGCTGAAGAAGCAGATGAACAGCTCGATGGTCGAGCGTGTGCGCCTGTACCTGACGCGGCTGGACAAGCTGATGCCGAACAACGACCGGGTCACGCAGATGCAGCGCTACTTCCGCGAAACGCTGGCCACGCTGGCCGCGGAGCCGGTCGCGGCCTGAAGCCTGCAGCCATGGTCTCGTCGGGCGCGGCGCTGGTCGTCCACGACCTGAAGAACCAGCT
>JBASTF010000215.1:0-5003 GCA_049274755.1 Rubrivivax sp.
GCCATGGCCCGTCGCGCAGCGGGCCATGGCTCCATCGGGCGATGCCGGGCAGGGGGCCAATCCGGACAGTACGGGTCACGCCGACACGTCGTCGGTCAGCCAGTCTGAAGGACCCGCCATGCACAGCACCGACTTCGCCACCCTGCCCGGCAACACCCACGTCGCACCGAAGGCGCCGCGCGCCGACCTCTACGGCCCCATCCACAAGGCCCTGCGCCAGTTCATGGGCCACACGCTGCAACGTGTCGGCGCGATGGACGTCGAGGACGCCGAAGAACGCAGCCAGGTGCTGGACGGCGTGGCCGCCCTGCTGGGCTTCATGCGCGGCCACCTGGCGCACGAAAACGACTTCATCCACACCGCGATCGAGGCCCGCCGGCCCGGTGGCGCCCGCCACACGGCCGATGACCACCTGCTGCACGTCGACGCCATCGGCAACCTCGAGGACGAAGCCGCCGCGCTGCGTGTGGCCGGCGACGCCCACCGCGCCACACTGGCCCAGCGCCTGTACCGCCACCTGGGCGAGTTCGTCGGCGAGAACCTGGTCCACATGCAGGTCGAGGAAACGCAGAACAACGCCGCACTGTGGGCGCTGTACAGCGACGCGGAGATCTTCGCCATCCACGACCGCCTGGTCGCCAGCATCGCCCCGGACGAGATGGCGCTGGCCACACGCTGGCTCGCCGCGTCGCTGAACATCCACGAGCTGAGCGGCATGTTCTGCGACATGCAGCAGAAGGCGCCGCCGCCGGCTTTCGAAGCCCTGCTGGCCGTGGCCCGCACCCAGCTCGACGAACGCCGCTGGGCCCAGCTGTGCCGTGCGCTCGGCCGCGCCCCGGTGCCCGGCCTGATGACGGCCTGAGGCGGCGGTGATGAAAACCTGGATCCGCCGCAGCCTCTGGGCTGCCAGCACTGTGCTGGCGCTGGCAGCCACCGCCGTGGTGGCCGGCCTGCAGCTGGCCGACAAACGCATGCAGCGCCGCATCGCCATCGCACCGGCACCGGTGCTGCTGGTCAGCGATGCCGCCGCCGTCGAACGCGGGCGCTACCTGTACGCCTCGCGCGGCTGCACCGACTGCCATGGCGGCAACGGTGCCGGCCGCAGCTTCGTCGACGACGGCAAGGGCCTGAAGATCGCCGGCCCCAACATCAGCCCCGGCCCGGGCAGTGTGGTCGCGCAGTACAGCGCCACCGACTGGGTGCGCACGCTGCGCCACGGCGTCAAGCCCGACGGCCGGCCGCTGATGGTGATGCCCAGCGAAGACTACAACCGCCTCACCGACGGCGACGTCGCGGCACTGGTGGCCTATGTGCGCCAACTGCCGCCGGTCAGCGGTGGCGCCGCGGTGCTGCAACTGCCGCTGCCGCTGCGTGTGGTCTACGGTTTCGGCCTGATGCCCGAGGCGGTGGAGAAGATCGACCACCGCCTGCCGCCGGCACAACCGGTGCCCGAAGGTGTGACGCTGGAGCATGGCCGCTACGTGGCCAACATGTGCATCGGCTGCCATGGCGCCAGGCTCGAAGGCGGCAAGATCCCCGGCGGCCCGCCGGACTGGCCGGCCGCCGCCAGGCTGAGCCCCGGCGAAGGCAACGTGATGGCATCGCGTTATGCCGACGCTGACAGCATGCTGCGCATGTTCAAGACCGGCAAGCGCCCCGATGGCAGCGCCGTCGCGGTGATGCCCTTCGAGTCGCTGCGCGAGATGAGCGACACCGACGCACGCGCGTTGCACCTGTACCTGACCAGCCGCACGCAGGCGCTTGCCGCCGACGAAAAACCCAACACAAAACACTGAACCACCATGCGCATCACCCACCCGCTTGCAGCCGCCGCGCTGGTGCGCCGGCGCAGCAGCCGGTCTCAGGCATAGCGCCGCTGCAGTTCAGCGAACGAGACGATCTCGCCGGCGATGGCGCTGGCCGCCACCGTCGGCGGGCTGGCCAGCCACACCTGGCCCGGCCCGCTGCGGCCGGGGAAGTTGCGGTTGATCGCACTCACCGTCACCTGGCCGGCGTGGTCCGAAGCACCGGGCCCGCAGTTGGCGCAAGCACCGCAGGCTGGGGCCAGCAGTTCGGCGCCAACGGCTTCGAAGTCGGCGATCCAGCCCTGCGCGCTGCAGAACTGCTGCACGTCGACGGTGCCGAACTGCAGGTACAGGCGCACACCCGGCGCCACCTGCAGGCCGCGGGCTGCGGCCCAGGCCAGCACCGCGTGGTACTGCGCGAAGTCGTCGCGCTTGCCGGCGGTGCAGCTGCCGCCGTAGGCGATGTCGATGTGCACCGGTGTCTCCAGCGCCGCCAGCGGCAGGCCGAGACCGGGGTCGCCGGGGCGCGCCAGCATCGGCGACAGCGCTGCTGCATCGACGTGGATCGTCGCGGCATACGCTGCGCCGGGGTCGCTGCACATCCAGGGTGCCAGCGTGACCGTGACACCCCGCCGCTGCTGCACGAAGCGCTGTGTTTCGGCGTCGGGTTCGACGATGCCGGTGAAGCCGCCCAGTTCGGCCGTCATGTTGGTCAGCGTCGCGCGGTCGTCGGTGGCCATCGCCCGCACGGCGCTGCCGCCGAACTCGAAAACACGGCCGACACCGGCGCCGGCACGGATCTGCGGCAGCGCCAGCAGGTGCAGCGCCAGGTCCTTGGCGGTGACACCGGCCGGCAGCAGGCCGTCGACCTCCACCCGCAGCACCTCGGGCATCGTGAAGCGCACACGGCCGGTGGCAAAGGCATGGGCCATGTCGGTGGTGCCGACGCCGAAGGCCACGCAGCCCAGCGCGCCGCTGTGCGGCGTGTGTGAATCGGTGCCCACCAGCAACTGGCCGGGCAGCGCATAGGTCTCGGCCATCATCGCGTGCGAGATGCCTTCGGAGCCGCGGTTGCCGGGGTCGCCGGCCTCGCGCCCGGCTTCGAGATACCCATGCTGGCGCAGGCCGAAACGCTCGCCGAACGCACGGTGTGCCCGCGACAGGCCGAGCACGCCGCCCACCAGCCCCTGCGCCACATGCACCGGGCTGCGGTGCACGTAGGACAAGTGGTCCTCGAAGGCGACGATGCTCTGCGGCTCGTGCAGCGCCAGCGCGGCGCCGAACTCGCTGTCCAGCAGCCAGGCCGCCATGCCGGTGTAGTACTCGTGGATGAAGCGCCAGTCGGCGCGCACGAAGCCGCCGTCGCCCACGGCCATGGGCTGCCAGGCATGGCGTTCGACGATCTTCTCGAACAGCGTGCGGGGCCGCTGCCGTGGCTGCGACACCACCACCGGCGGCTGCCAGCCACGGCCGTGTTTCAGCAGGCCACCGGCGCGCAGCACGGCGGCCGCCAGCACATCGCGCCCGGCCAGCAGTTCGTCCAGGTCGATGGCCTCGCCACGTTGCAGGCGTTCGACCAGGCCGAGGTCGGTGGACGTCAGCAGCCCCAGGTTGTCGGCGTTCTGGCGGTAGATGCGCTCGAAGCTCTCGGCGACGACCAGGCGCACACCGGCTGCACGTTCGGCCACCGGGCTGTGTTCGCGTGAACTGCCCTTGCCATAGCGCCTGCCGGCCACCAACACCTCGATGCCAGCGTTTTTCAACGCGTCGCGGGCGATCGGGCGTTCGCCGCCAGCGGCAAAGCCGGTGTGGGCATGGCGGCCCAGCGTGGCGTCGAAGTGCACCATGGCCGGCAGCGGCGAGATCTCATCGGTGGAGATGTCGTCGCGCAGCGTGCCAGCTTTGGCGCGCGCCAGCGCCTGCCCGGCCAGCTGGGCACGCACCAGCGCCGGGTCTTCGGCCAGGAACAGCAGCCGGCCGAAACGCAGCGCCGTCGTCGTCACTGCGCCTCGACGCCGGCCTTCTTCACCAGCTGTGCGTAACGCGCCATCTCGCTGCGGAAAAACGGCATGGCCTGGCTGGCGGGTGCGACGTTGATGACGTTGCCCTGCTTGGCCATCGTCTCCTTCACCGCGGCGTCGGCGAAGGCCAAGCTGACGGCGGCATGGATGCGCTGCACCTCGGACGCCGGCAGGCCCTTGGGGCCGACGACGGCGAACCAGGCTTCGACGACATAGCCCGGCAGCCCTTGTTCGACGAAGGTGGGGATTTCGGGCGCAGCCGGCACACGCTGCGCGGTGGCCACGCCGATGGCTTTCAGCGCACCCGACTTCAGGTGCTGCTGCACGCTGGGCAGGGCCGCGGTGGCGAACTCGACCTGGCCGCCGATCAGGTCGGTCAGCATCGGCCCCACACCCTTGTACGGGATGTGGCGGCCCTGCACCTTGGCTTCGTCGAGGAACATCGCCGTCGCCAGGTGCAGGATGGTGCCGTTGCCACCCGAGGCGTAGTTCAGCTCGCCGTTCTTGGCCTTCAGCAGCGCCACCAGTTCCTTGGCGTTGTTCGCCGGCACCTTGGCGTTCACCACCAGCACCACCGGCGTGTAGCCGACCACGGCGATGGGCGTGAAGTCGCCCGGCATCTCGAAGGGAATGCTCTTCAGCACGCTGGGGAAGATGACGACGTTGTTCGACACCACACCCAGCGTCAGCCCATCGGCCGGCGACCGGGCCAGCGCCTGCAGGCCGACGATGCCGCCGGCCCCGGGCTGGTTGTCGACAACGACGGCATGGCCCAGGGCCTTGCCCAGGGCCGGCGCCGCCGCCCGTGTGATGGCGTCGACGCCGGAGCCGGTGGCGTTCGGCAGGATGAAGCGCAGGGTCTTGTCGCCAGGTGTCTGCGCTGCGGCCGGCAGGGCCAGCGCGGCAGCGCCGGCCAGCAAGGCCTGGCGGCGGTTGATCGTGGGGCTGTGCATGGTCTTGTCTCCGTTGTTGTAGAGGGCAGGGAACCGTGGCGACAGGCTAGCTCATGCAATCGCTCCCTGGCTGCGCAGGGCTGCGATCTCGGCCTCGCCGTAGCCGATGCCGGCCAGCAGCGCCGCCGTGTGTGCGGCGAAACGGGGCGGCTGCAGCCGCACACCGAGGCGCTCGCCGTCCATCGTGATCGGGAACAGCGTGGTCTTCACCGCCTGCCCGGCCT
>JBASTF010000216.1:0-2538 GCA_049274755.1 Rubrivivax sp.
TGGTCGGCCTCACGCTCGGCGGCTTCACCGGGCCGGCTGACGGTGTTGCCGGCGGCCTGGCTGCGGCCACCACAGGCAGGGCAGGCACCACCGCAGGCACAGACCGGGCGCAGTGCCGGCGGCGCAGCCCGTGCCGGCAAGCTGGGCTGCTGTTGCAGCGACAAGCTGCGGCCACGCGCCGTGGCGCTGGACAGGGCACGCTGGCGCTGCATGGCGATGGCCGGTGGACTGCCGCTACTTCGTGCCGAAGATGCGGTCGCCGGCGTCGCCCAGGCCCGGCACGATGTAGCCGTGTTCGTTGAGCTGGCGGTCGATGGCGGCCGTGTACACCGGCACGTCGGGGTGGTGGGCGTGGAAATGCTGCAGCCCCTCGGGCGCCGCCAGCAGGCTGACGAAGCGGATGGACTTCGGCTTCGTTTCCTTCAGCCGTTCCACCGCGGCCACGGCCGAGTTGCCGGTGGCCAGCATCGGGTCGAGCACGATGGCGTCGCGGTCTTCCATGCTGTGCGGCATCTTGAAGTAGTACTCCACCGCGATCAGCGTCTTCGGGTCGCGGTACAGGCCGATGTGGCCGACACGTGCGCCGGGCACCACCTCCAGCATGCCGTCGAGGAAGCCGTCGCCGGCGCGCATGACGACGACAAACACCGTCTTCTTGCCGTCGATCACCGGCGCCTGCATCGTTTCCAGCGGCGTCTCGATCTCGATCAGCGAGGTCGGCATCTCGCGCGTGACCTCGTAGGCCATCAGCATGCCGATCTCGTGCAGCAGACGGCGGAAGCTGTTGGTGCTGCGGTCCTTCTGGCGCATCAGCGTCAGCTTGTGCTGCACCAGCGGATGGGTGATGTGGTGGACTTGAGGCGTGGTCATGCGTGCGACGGAGCAAACTCGGGGCCAGGCCCAAGCATAGCCCCGCGCGCCCCACAAGCCCAGCCCAGCCCTTCCCCGCCGAGGCAGGTGGCACGGCCCCGCGACAGCGCGGCGCGTCGGCACTCGCGCGGCATCGTGTCGACACTTCACGCCTGGGGTCGCGCGGCGTGCACCTGGCGCAGCCGCTCGGCGGTCTCGGCGTCGGCCGGCAGCAGGGTTTCGATCGCCAGTTCGGACAGCAACACGTCGTGCGGCGCGCCGAACACCGTCAGCGTGGTGATGAAGGCCAGGCGGCCCAGCGGCGAACGCAGCACCAGCGACTGCGCCACCGGGTCGAAGGGTTCGCCATCCGGTTCGGGCCCCGGCAGCGCCCGCAGTTCCTCGTGCAGCGCCAGCAGGCGGGCGTCACCGGTGGCGCTGATCTGGCGCTGCAGCCGGGCCAGCACATGTTCGCGCCAGCCGCCCAGGTTCTCGACCATGGTCGCCAGGCCTTCGGGGTGCAGCGACACACGCAGCACGTTGCACGGCGGCTGCAGCAGCGCCGGCGAGCGCACCTGCTGCAGCAGCAGCGGAATCATGCGGTTGTGCGCGACCAGGTTCCAGTGCCTGTCCACCGCCAGCGCCGGCCAGGGCTCGTGGGCGTCGAGCAGCCGCTGCAGCGCGTTGCGTGCCGGCGCCAGCGCCGGGTCGTCGAGGCCACGTTCGCCGTACATCGGCGCAAAACCGGCCGCCATCAGCAGGCCGTTGCGTTCGCGCAGCGGAACCTCCAGCCGCTCGGCCAGGCGCAGCACCATCGCGCGGCTGGGCTGGCTCTTGTCGGCCTCCAGCCAGCTGAGGTGGCGCGCCGAGACCTCGGCGGCCAAGGCCAGCGACAGCTGGCTCAGCCCGCGCCGCTGCCGCCAGCTGCGCAGCTGGGCGCCGAAGCCGGGTGTGGCGGCGCGGTCCATCTCAAACGGTCCCTGCGCACACCGTCGCGCCCCCAAGCGGCCGCCGCGGAACCGGCTCTGCCGGGCCGCTGGCGACTCCCCCTCGAGGGGGAGCGCCGAAGGCGCTTCGGGGGTGGTTCAAAACACGGTGCCGTCGCTGTCGATCTGCAGCGGCGGCGGGCCACCATCACGCAGCTCGGCGGCGATCTGCCGGCCGGCGGCCCAGGTGCCACCTTCCAGGATGCAGGCCAGCGGCAGTTCCTCGGCCGTTCTGCCCAGCCGCTGCCGCACCAGCACTGCGACCTCGTCGAGCAGGCTGACGGTCAACGCCCGCCACTCGACGATGAACTCGTCGCCGGGTTTCCAGCGCCGTGTGCGGTCGCTGTCGCGGCGCGGCACGATGACGCCGGCATCGAGCAGCAGGCCGCCGTTGCGGTACTCGGGCAGGCCGGTCAGCGCGTCCAGGCCGGTGACACGCAGGCCCGCCCATTGCAGCGGTTCCAGCAGCGAATAACTCAGCCATTGGCTGAGCTTGTGGAAGGGCACGTAGCCCGGCGTGGTGGTGTCGCGTTCGTGCGCCGTGGCAGCGCCGGCGAAGCGGTGCGGCCAGACATCACCGGCCGGCTGGCCGACGATCAGCGTGCCGCTGCGCCAGATCGGCGCAAAGGCGCGCAGCACGGTCGCCAGCACGTCAGCGGCACGCACTTCGCTGCGGCCACCGGCGGTCAGCCGGTCCCACAGC
>JBASTF010000217.1:0-3777 GCA_049274755.1 Rubrivivax sp.
ACACGTAGCGCAGCGCGGTCGTCCAGCAGCGCCGCCAGCGCCGTGGCCAGCACGCCGCCGCTGGCCAGGCCGATCAGCGTGTAGTTCAGCGGCGTGAACCAGTGCGCCCACTCCTGCACGAAGCGCAGGCAGGCGTAGATCATCGCCGTGCACCACCACAGCAGCAGCGCCAGCAACACGGCCAGCAGCGGCAGCCAGGCCGGCGCTGCCTGGCCCAGCAGCGCCCACAGGGCGACGACGGCGGTGAACAGCGGCAGCACGATGACCTCGCGCGACAGCCAGGACGTGCGCCACATCGTCGCCGCACGCCAAGCGCGCAGCGGCTTGCCGAGGTGGGCAAACGACGCGCCCAGGCCGGCCAGCAGCAGCAGCACGGCCAGCCGCAACGCCAGTTCCAGCAGCGGCACACCGGCATTGCCGCCCAGCAGCGCCATCACGACGACCAGGCCTTGTGCAGCGCCAGCCAGCGTGGTGAAGACGATCACGGACCAGGCGGGGTTCACTTCGCAGCGCCTCGTTTGGGCAGGTAGTGGTTGGCAGGCTTCGTGTCCCACTCCGGCATCAGCGCATAACCACCACGTTCATGGATGGCTTTCGACACCTCGCTGGCCGGGTCGTGCACGTCGCCGAACAGGCGTGCGCCTGTGGGGCAGGCTTTCACGCAGGCGGGCTTGCGGTCTGCAGGCGGCAGCAACTCGTCGTAGATGCGGTCCACGCACAGCGTGCACTTGGTCATCAGGCCACGGTCTTCGTCGAACTCGCGGGCACCGTAGGGGCAGGCCCAGGCGCAGTACTTGCAGCCGATGCACTTGTCGGCATCGACGAGCACGATGCCGTCACTGCTGCGTTTGTAGCTGGCACCGGTCGGGCACACCGGCACACAGGGCGGGTCTTCGCAGTGCAGGCAGCTCTTCGGAAAATGCACCGTCTGCGTCTCGGGGAAGCTGCCGGCCTCGTAGGTCTGCACACGGTTGAAGAAGGTGCCGGACGGGCTGGTGCCGTAGGCGTCGGCATCGCTCAGCGGGCCGGCCGCGCCCGAGGTGTTCCACTGCTTGCAGCTGGTGACGCAGGCATGGCAGCCGACGCAGACATCGAGGTCGATCACCAGCGCCAGTTGCTTGGCCAGGGTCTCGCTCATGCCCTGCCCTTCCCGGCGAAGTAACCGCCGACACGGCCCACCAGCCCGCGCACACCGGGCGCCGGCGCCACGGCCGGCACACGCGGCGAGGTTTCGTCGGCCTCGTCGGGCGCCGCCGGCCGCAGCCGCACACGCACGTCGTACCAGCCGGCCTGGCCGGTGACGGGGTCGCTGTTGCTGATGCGCCGCTCGCCTGTGTCGCCGGCAGGCAGTTCCTCGCGGATCAGGTGGTTCAGCAGGAAACCCAGCCGTGCTTCGTCGGCGCCGGGCGCCAGGTGCCAGGCACCGTCGGCCTTGCCGATGGCGTTCCAGGTCCACACGGTGCCCGGTTCCACGGCCTCGCTGTGGCGCACGCGGCAGCGCACACGGCCCCAGGCGCTTTCGACCCAGGCCCAGGCACCGTCTTCGATGCCGGCGGCCAGCGCCGTGGCGCTGTTGACCTGCAAGTGGTTGTGGCCGTGGATCTGGCGCAGCCAGGCGTTCTGCGAATCCCAGGCGTGGTACATCGCCATCGGCCGCTGCGTGATGGCATGCAGCGGAAACGCCGCCGTGTCGACGCAGTCGTCCTCCAGCGGCGGGCTCCAGAACGGCAGCGGGTCCAGGTGCCGGGCGACACGTTCGCGCAGGTGTTCGGGCGGCTGCCGGCCGGCGCTCTTGCCCTGGGCGGCGAGGCGGAAGGTCTGCAGCGAATCCTGGTAGATCGCGATCTGCACCGGGTCGTTGCGCTGGCGCCAGGCCATGTCTTTGGCGAAGTCGAGGTAGGCGCGGTTCCACTGCTTCATGAACAGCATGCGGTCGGGCAGGCGGTGGTGGTGGAAGCCGCCGTTTTTTTCGTACATCGCCCACTGGTCGGGGTTGGGCTCGCCGCGCAAGACCTTGCTGCCGTCGGCGCCGCGCCAGCCGCTGAGAAAGCCGATGCCGGGCTGCGGCTGGAAGTTGACGACGAAGTCCGGGTAGTCCTTGAACCTGCGGCTGCCATCGGCATGCGTGAAGGCCGGGAACTTCAGCCGCGAAGCCAGTTCGATCAGCACCTCCTGGAACGGCCGGCACTCGCCCAGCGGCGGCAGCACCGGCAGGCGCACGGCGTCCACCGGGCCGTCGAACTCGCTGATCGGGCGGTCCAGCAGGCCCATCACGTCGTGGCGTTCGAGATAACTGGTGTCCGGCAGCACCAGGTCGGCGAAGGCCACGGTTTCGCTCTGGAAGGCATCGCAGACCACGAGGAAGGGAATCTTGTAGTCGCCGTTGTCGTCCCTGGCGCGCAGCATCTCGCGCGTCGCCATCGTGTTCATGCTGCTGTTCCAGGCCAGGTTGGCCATGAAGACCAGCAGCGTGTCGATGCGGTAGGGGTCGCCCTTCACCGCATTGGCGATGACGTTGTGCATCAGCCCATGGGCCGACAGCGGATGTTCCCAGGAAAACGCATGGTCGATGCGGATGGGCTGGCCGTCGGCGTCCACCGCCAGCTCGTCCGGGTGCGCCGGAAAGCCCAGCGGCGCGGCGTTCAGCGGCGTGTTCGGCTGGATCATCGCCGGGTCGTTGAATGCACGGTAGTTCGGCACGATGTGCCGCGGGTACGGCGCCTTGTGGCGGAAACCGCCCGGGCGTTCGATGGTGCCGAGCAGGCTCATCAGGATGGACAGCGCACGCACGGTGTGGAAACCGTTGGAGTGCGCCGCCAGGCCACGCATCGCATGGAAGGCCAGCGGGCGCGACGGCGTCGTGGCGTGTTCGCGGCCCCAGGCGTCGGTCCAAGGCAGGGGCAGGTCTTCGCTCATCGCCAGCGCCGCATCGGCCATCTCGGTGGCCAGCGCGCGGATGCGCTCGGCCGGGATGCCGGTCAGCGCCGACGCCCATTCCGGCGTGCAGGGCGCGACCCGTTCACGCAGCAGCTGGAACGAAGGCGCGACCCGTGTGCCGTCGGCCAGCGTGTAGCGGCCGTGCAGTGCGGCCTCGCAGCCGTCGGCCGTGCCTTCGGGATACGCCGGCAGCGCACGGCCGCTGGGCAGGTCCCAGACCAGCTTGTTGTGCGGGTTGCGGCCGTCGCCCGGCACACCACGTTCGGGGTTGAAGGCAAACAGGCCTTCACGTTCACCCTCGTCCAGCACCACGAGCTGCGGCGCGTTCGTGTAGCGGCGCAGGAAGTCGTGGTCCAGCCGGTCGCTGCGGACCAGCTCGTGCAGCAAGGCCATGAACAGCGCGCCGTCGCTGCCGGGGCGGATCGGAATCCACTCGTCGGCAATCGCCGAATAGCCGGTGCGCACCGGGTTGATCGAGATGAAGCGTCCACCAGCCCGCTTGAACTTGGCGATCGCGATCTTCAGCGGGTTGCTGTGGTGGTCTTCGGCGGTGCCGATCATCACGAACAGCTTGGCGCGTTCGAGGTCGGGGCCGCCGAACTCCCAGAACGAGCCGCCCACCGTGTAGATCATGCCGGCGGCCATGTTCACCGAACAGAAGCCACCATGCGCGGCGTAGTTCGGCGTGCCGAACTGGCGCGCGAACAAGCCGGTCAGCGCCTGCATCTGGTCGCGGCCGGTGAAAAACGCGAAGCGCTTGGGGTCGGTGGCGCGGATGTGGCCCAGGCGTTCGGCCAGCGTCGCCAGCGCTTCGTCCCAGGAGATGGGCTCGAACTCGCC
>JBASTF010000218.1:0-2449 GCA_049274755.1 Rubrivivax sp.
TCCTTCACCGCCACGCCAGCTTCCGCTTCGCGCAGGAAGCCAATGATCCGCTCGTCGGTAAATCGCTTCTTCACGTCCAATCTCCTGGTCAGATGGGATTGGACTCCAAATCGGCCTGCTACTCAAAACCGGGGGGACGTCGGTGGCAATACGATTCACGAACAGAATGAGCCGCTCTCTGATCACACAGGTCACGGCTCAGACAAGAAAGAGCCGGAAGCCCGGTGATGCCCAAACCTTCAATCGAGAGGACGTGCCCCGGCAAGCCGGGTCACGCCCCTCATATCAAACGTTGGACGAAAAGCACAATTTGTTGAGCCTCGGAGAGTAGCTGCATGTCCCAGCGTCGGCCGGTTATTCAAGTGGTCGCCAATCTGAAGCAGGCAGAAGGAGGCGCGGCACCAGCAGCAGACGCTGCCATCAGAACTATATTGGATTGGTTGAAGAACAAGCAGCGCTTGAAGCTGCCGACCGCCGCAGATAGCGGCGAGCCGTTTGAAATTGACGCTGCGGAAGGGGAGCCAATTTCCGTAGTGCGTTTTGACACGTTTTGGTCATTGCAGTTTGATCGCTTCGATAGAGAGGTTCCGGGTCGGATATGGCGCACAGAAGCGTCCGTCGGTTACTCAGACAATGCGGCGCTGGCTGGCGTGCGCCTCGCAGTGATTGATGCAAACCAAGCATCCGATTTTGTTACGAGCGTTCCGCGCGTAATTGGAGACTTAATCCGTTCACCGGGGCTACACGACTACGGCATCGCCTTAAGCGATTGCCCTTCGTTGCTCACGTCGGAAAGAGAGTTGAAGAAACTGATTTCGCTACTTGAAAACACGCAAAGGACACGCCCTGTAGTTTTGTTCTCGTCATGGGCAGGCGTTGACGCCCTGAGTGACGCACAGAACGCAGCACAGAAACTCGCGGGTCTCGCCCATGTCTACGTGCTCACCGACCAACAGAGCAGGATCCTCACAGAGAAGATGGGAAGAGAGTTCTCAGTTTGGAAGGGCGCAATCCGCACCTATTACCCCGGATTCGACCCTCAGGTTGATGAAGTAACCCAGCACCCGCCAGCCACACGAGAATGGCTTGAGGCTCGCTTCGGAGGTCTTGACCGCTTCTATGATGTTCTGGTCAGCTCCTTCGCAACACGGACCATTCGCGATGCAAGCCTTGAAGAAACGCTTCCACCGTTTAGGGCCGTCAAACAGGCGATTCTCCAGAAGCAGATCGCAAACTTATCGGGCGCCTCAAAGAAAAAGACCGAACGAGAGCAGCTGCTTGAGCAGAACAACACATTGCTGAAACAGCAGATCCAGGAAAAGACTGAAGAGTTCAATCTTGCCGACGCAGAGGTAAAGCAGACTGAGGCTGAACGAGACCAATATCGGTCTCAGCTGACAGCGCTTCGGGGGAAAATAGACTCTCTTGAGCAGCGGATTGGTAAGTCTGCACTGCAAATCGACTACCCCGCCAGCTTCGAATCACTCGACGAATGGGCGCTTAAACATCTTGCTGGTCGTTTAATCCTCTTGAATCGAGCGGTCAGAGCAGCACGCAAGAGCCCGTTCAACGAACCGCAGATCGCCTACAAATGCTTGGATCGGCTGGCGCGCGCCTATGTAGATGCGCGCCGGGGTGGCGCTCCAGTTGAAGACTTGTTTAGTGACTTGGGCGTTCACCTCGAACGCACCGGCGACCCGGTGAGGTTGTCGCAATGGAAAGAGGAATATTTTGTCCCTCACCGTGCCAAGAGCGAGTTTTTAGCATGGCACCTCAAGCGTGGATCGGACAAGAACGAGGCGAACACATTGCGAATTTATTTCTTCTATGACGAGGATGACGAGCAGGTCATCGTCGGGCATCTTCCGGGCCACCTTACAAACGCAAAGACGTAGGTTCGGCCATGTCGTCCAACAAGGCGCTCCAGCCGACGGTCTTGCCTCGGCTTAGCTGCGGCATGCCCGCGGCTAAGCTGGGGTATTAGGGCGCACATTCAGCACTTTTGGGAGCTCTCCGGCGGGTTCACACAGGAGGCTTTCCACATGAGTGCGGACTGCATCCTGGCGTTCGCCGCAATCGGAAGCTACGATGAAGCTGCCGTCGACCCCGTTAGCCTTAGGGCCGCATTGTGATAGTTCCGCGACAGATTTGTCCCGCTGATCTTCCGAGTAGGCGGATGACGCCCAACAATTCGTCCATGCCGATGAACCGCCCCGGGTTTTGAGGAGGCTCCAACACCTGAGAAGATGGAGCCATGAAGAAATCGAACAAGTTTTCCCCTGAAGTCCGTGAACGTGCAGTGCGCCTGGTGCAGGAGCATCGCGGAGAGTACCCCTCGCTGTGGGCAGCCGTTGAGTCGATTGCCCTCAAAATTGGCTGCGTGCCGCAGACCCTTCTGGAGTGGGTCAAGCGCCAGGAGATTGATGCCGGCGTTCGCGGCGGTGTGACG
>JBASTF010000219.1:0-1854 GCA_049274755.1 Rubrivivax sp.
GTCCAGCGCCACGCTGCCCAGCAGGCGTTCACGCGCCAGCAGTTCGGGTGTCGGCGGCTCGGGGCCGTCCATGCCCACGTCCATCTGCAGCACCAGTTCACGCAGCAGCGGCGTCACTTCCAGCACGCGGTGCTGGCGCCAGGCCTCCTGCTGGGCCGGTGGCACGCCGGGGCCGATGGCCCCGGGCTCCTGGTGGATGTACAGCGTGCGCAGCTCGGCGGCTTCGACGACGGTGACCACGTGTTCGACGGCCGGCGGAATCCACACCGCACGCCAGGCCGGCACCAGGCAGGTGCTGTCGCCGACGGTGATGCGGGCCACACCGGCCACCGAGATCGCCACCTGGGCCCAGGCATGGCTGTGCGGCTGGATCTCGCTGTCGGGGTCCATGTGGCGGGCCTTGGCACGCACGGGCCGCTCGGCCGTCGGTGCGTAGCGGCGCGGGTCCAGCGGGGCCAGCAGGGTGCGGGGTGGTTTTGGCATGATCTCGACAAAGCTTGTCCAACTATCGTAACCTCGCCGCGGCGGCGCCGCCTACGATGCCTGCATGAGCACCCTGGCAGCCCCCACACCGCCGCAGCTGCGCCCGCTGCGGGAAGACGCCACCGTCATCGGCCTCGTCGGCCTGGCCCACAGCGTCAGCCACTTCAGCCAGCTGCTGCTGGCGCCGCTGTTTCCCTGGCTGAAGGACGCGTTTGCCGTCAGCTACGCGCAGCTGGGCTTTCTGCTGACGATCTTCTTCGTCGTCTCCTGCATCGTGCAGGCGCTGTCGGGTTTCTGGGTCGACCGCTACGGCCCGCGCCCCATCCTGTTCGCCGGCCTGGCCTTGCTGGGCACGGCCGCGCTGGGCTTCGCCGCCAGCACCAGCTACCTGATGCTGGCGCTGTTTTCCGTGGTGGCCGGCATCGGCAACGGGGTGTTCCACCCGGTGGACTACACGCTGCTGAACCGCAAGATCGGCAAGCCGCGGCTGGGCCATGCCTACAGCGTGCACGGCATCACCGGCAGCCTGGGCTGGGCCCTGGCGCCGGCAATGCTGGTGCCGCTGACGATGGCGTACTCGTGGCGTGTGGCCCTGGTGTGCGCTGGCGCGCTGGCGTTTGCCGTGCTGCTGGTGCTGGTGTGGCAGCGTGAGCGGCTGACGGTGGAGGCGCTGGCCGCACCCAAGGCCAGCGGCAGCACGGCGCAGACCGACGAAGGTGCGATGGACTTCCTGAAGATCCCGGCGGTCTGGATGTGCTTCGGCTTCTTCTTTTTCTACGCCGGGGCCTTGTCGGTGATCCAGAGCTTTGCGCCCGAGGCGGCGCGCCAGCTGCATGGCGTGCCGACACAGCTGGCCGCGATGTGCCTGACCATCTACATGGTCTGCAGTGCCGGCGGCATGCTGCTGGGCGGTTTTCTCGCCGCCAATGCCGAGCGCTGCGAGCGCGTCGTCGGCATTGCCTTCGGCACCGCGGCGCTGCTGGCCCTGGTGATGGCCTGGGCGCCGCTGCCGGGCTACAGCGTGCCGCTGGTGTTTGCGCTGATCGGCTTTGCCTCGGGCATTGCCGGGCCTTCGCGCGACCTGCTGGTGAAACGCTCCACGCCCGACAACGCCACCGGCCGTGTCTACGGCGTGGTCTACGCCGGCCTGGACATCGGCCAGGCCGTGGTGCCGCTGGCCGTCGGCCGGCTGATGGACTTGCAGCGCTACGACACCGTGTGGCTGGCGCTGGCCTTGCTGCAGGCGGTGCTGATCGCCAGCGCCTTCAACGTGCGGCGTGTGCGGCGCACGCCGCTGGCCGCCGCGTGAATTGGCGGTTGCGTGCGCTGGCGCCGGCCGAGTGGCCGGCCTGGGCCGGTTTCGTGCAGACC
>JBASTF010000220.1:0-4246 GCA_049274755.1 Rubrivivax sp.
GTGCAGGCCGATGTCGCCACGCCCGAGGGCGCGGCGCGGCTGGTGCAGGAGGCGCAGCGCCGCTTCGGCGGTGTCAGCGTGCTCGTCAACGCCGCGTCGCCGCGCATCGTGCCGCGCCAGGTCGACGCCCTGCCCTGGGCCGAGGTGCAGCAGCAGCTGGACGTGCAGCTGAAGAGCAGCCTGCTGATGATCCAGGCCTGCCAGCCGGCGATGCTGGCCGCCGGCGCCGGGCGCATCGTCAACATCGGCTCGCAGGCCGCCGACGGCAGCCCGGTGGCGGGCTGGACGGCCTATGCCATCGCCAAGGGCGCGCTGGCGACGATGACACGCTATCTCGCCGCCGAACTCGGGCCCTCGGGCATCACCGTCAACCTGGTGTCGCCGGGCATGACCAACACCGCCTTCATCAGCGGCGTCTCCGAAAAGCAGCAGCTGATGGCGGCACGCCAGACACCGATGCGCCGCCTGGCCGAGCCCGAGGACACGGCCGCCGCGGTGGCCTTCCTGGCTTCGCCGCAGGCCGGCTACATCACCGGCCAGAACCTACGTGTCAATGGCGGGGGTTCGATGTCATGGTGAACGAGGACGACGCCGTCGCGCTGGCGCTGCTGGCCCAGCCGGCGCTGCCGCTGGCCGAGCTCATGGCCACGCTGTCGCGGCTGGACCGCAGCGCCGCGACCTTTCGCACGCTGAAGCTCGGCATCGCTGCCAACATCACGGTCGACCTGCTCGGCACGGCGCTGCGCCGCCATGCCTATGGCCACGGCGTGCGGCTGCAGGTGGCCAAGGGCCACTACGACGACCTGCAGGGCGACGTGCAGGCCCACCGCGACGCCGGCGTGGACCTGCTGCTCGTGCTGCCCTTCTTCGACAACCTGCAGCCCGGCTGGGAACACCAGCTCGCCACGCTGGACACGGCCGCCCGCGAGGCCGTGCAGGCCGACTACCTGCAGCGGCTGGCCCTGGCGCTGGAGGCTGCACGCGGCATTCCGCAGGTGCTGCTGCTGCAGGCGCATCTGCACCAGCCCGACGTGCCGGCCGGCAGCCCGCAGCAGCAGGCGCTGGAGGCCTTCAATGCCGGCCTGAGCACGCTGGCGGCGCAGCATCCGAACGTGACGCTGGTGGACACCGCCGGCCTGCTGGCCCGCCACGGCGCGCAGCAGGCCTTCGACGAACGCTTCTGGTTCCGCGGCAAGGCGCCGTACGCGGCCGGCTTCCTCGACCACATCGCGCAGCGCGTGGCCCAGGCCACACGCGGCTTCGGCAGCCGCTTCCACAAGGTGCTGGTGCTGGACTGCGACAACACGCTGTGGGGCGGCATCGTCGGCGAGGACGGCCTCGACGGCATCCGCCTCGACGCCCACAGTCACCCCGGCAACATCTTCCACCAGGTGCAGCTGCAGCTGCGCGCGCTGGAAGCGCAGGGTGTGCTGGTCTGCCTGTGCAGCAAGAACAACGAGGCCGATGTTGCCGAGGTGCTGGAGCGGCACCCGGCGATGGCGCTGCGCAGCGCACACGTGGTCGCGCGGCGCGTGAACTGGGACGACAAGCCCGCCAACCTGCGTGCACTGGCGGCCGAGCTGAACCTCGGGCTGGACAGCTTCGTCTTCGTCGACGACAGCAGCTTCGAGGTGCAGGCCGTGCGCGAGCAGCTGCCGCAGGTGACGGTGTTCCAGGTGCCGCAGGCGCTGCACCTGTATCCGGCGCTGCTGCAGGAGCAGATCGCGCCGCTGTTCGTGGCCGGCGGCGTCAGCGCCGAGAGCCGGTCCAAGACGCAGCAGTACCGCAGCCTGGCGCGGGCCGCGCAGCTGCAGGGCAGCTTCGCCAGCCACGCCGACTACCTGCGCTCGCTGGGCCTGAAAGTCACGCTGCACCGCGACAACGCGGCGCAAGTGCCGCGCATCGCCGAGCTGATGGCCAAGTCGAACCAGTTCAACCTGACGACGCAGCGCCTGCAGGCCGGCGATCTGGCCAGGCTGATGCAAGGCCGCGATGCCACCGTCTACGCCTTCACCGTCAGCGACCGCCTGGCCGACCACGGCCTGACCGGCGTGCTGATCACCGAAGACCAGGGCGATGCCGTGTCCGTGCACAGCTTCCTGATGAGCTGCCGCGTGATCGGCCGCGGGGTCGAGTTCGCCGTCTGGCGCGCGGTGGTGGCCGACGCCTTGCAACGCGGAAAGCGGCGCCTCTGCGCCGCTTATCTGCCGACCGCAAAAAACGCCCAGGTCGCAGACTTCTACGACCGTCTGGGCCTGCCCTGCACCGAGACGGCCGCCGACGGCAGCCGCCGCTACGCGGCCGACCTGGCGCAGCTGCAGCTCTCCGAAAGCAACTGGGTGGTGGTGGAAGATGCTCGACCGTGAACATGTCAAACAAGTGATGGCCGCCGTGCTGGACATCGAGGCCGCCGCCATCGGCGACGACACCAGCATGGACAACGTGCCGAGCTGGGATTCGCTGTGCCAGATGAACCTGGTGCTGGCGCTGGAACAGGCCTTCGGCGTCTCCATCCCCGACGACGATGCGGCCAACGCCACCTCGTTCAAGCTGGTGCTGCTGGTGCTCGAAGAGCAGCTGGCCACGGCCTGACCATGGACTGGCTGCTGCAACGCTTTGCCGGCGCCGACCCGGCGCTGAAAGCCTTTGTGCACCGCGGGGCGGTGACGAGCTACGGCGATGTCTGCGCCAGCGTCGACCGCTTCGGCGCGCAGTTGCAGCAGCAAGGCGTGCGCCCGGGTCAGACCGTGGTGGTACTCGCCGACTACGCCCCCGATGTCTTCTGCATGTTGCTGGCGCTGGCGCAGCGGCGCTGCGTCGTCGTGCCGATGACACGCGGCTCGGTCATCGAGGAAGCCGAGGCGCTGGCGATCAGCGGCTGCGACCATCTGCTGGAGTTCGCCCCCGACGGCCTGAGCTGGACCGTCAAGACACACAGCGTGCCGGTCAACAACCCGATGCTCGACGACTTCCGCGCCAGCGGCCGCGCCGGGCTGGTGCTGTTCTCGTCGGGGTCGACCGGCAAGCCCAAGGGCATGCTGCACGACCTGGAGCGTGTGGCCGACAAGTTCCGCAACGCACGCACACCGGTGGTGGCGATCCCGTTCCTGATGCTCGACCACTTCGGTGGCATCAACACGCTGCTGGCCATCACGGCCAGCCTGGGCACCGTGGTCACGGCCGAAAACCGCAGCATCCCTGCCATCTGCCAGGCCATCGCCGAACACCGCGTGACGCTGCTGCCGACGACACCCTCGTTCCTGACCCTGCTGGCCGCCAGCGACCTGGGCCAGCGCTACGACCTGACATCGCTGCAGCGCATCACCTACGGCACCGAGACGATGCCGCAGGCCACGCTGGACCGCATCCGCGCCCGCTTCCCCGGTGTCGAGCTGCAGCAGACCTACGGCCTGTCGGAAGTGGGTGTGCTGCGCTCGCAGTCGCGGCCCGACGGCTCCTTGTGGGTGCGCATCGGCGGCGCCGGCTTCGAGACCCAGGTGCGCGACGGCATCCTGTGGATCCGCTCCGACTACCGCATGATCGGCTACCTGAACGCGCCCTCGGGCTTCGACGCCGACGGCTGGTTCAACACCCAGGACCGCGTCGAGGTCGACGGCGACTACTTCCGCATCCTCGGCCGCGTCACCGACCTGATCAACGTCGGTGGCCAGAAGGTCTATCCGGCCGAGGTCGAGGACGTGATCCTGGCCGAGCCGAACATCGACGATGTCGTCGTGGTCGGCGAAAAACACGCGTTGCTGGGGCAGATCGTCGTCGCCAAGGTGGTGGTGCGTGAAGCCGAAGCCGCCGACGTGCTGCGCCTGCGCCTGCGCAAGGCCTGTGCCGCCAGGCTGACGGCTTACAAGGTGCCGGCCAAGGTCGAGCTGATCGACCGCGAGATCTATTCCGCACGCTTCAAGAAGCTGCGCCGCTGAGCACCCCGGCGCCGCGTGCGGCGCCGATAGGCCGGCAGGTGCCGGCCCTTCCTCTCACCTCACTGCACACGCTGCTGCAGCATGCGCACCGTGGCTTCGAGCTCGGCCGTGCTGGTGTGCGGCGCATTGGTGCAGCCCACACACACCGGCGGCACCTCGCCGACCAGCAACGCGCGGCGGAAGGCCTGGATGGCCGGGCCGTCGATGCCCTCGCCCTCGCGGCCGATGTGGCCCACCGGCGGCATGTCGGTGACGCAGCAGGGGAACAGCGCGCCGTCGGCCGCCACCGTGAAGCGGGTCCAGGGCTGCAG
>JBASTF010000221.1:0-3578 GCA_049274755.1 Rubrivivax sp.
GAGCTGCTGGCCCTGCTGCTGGGCATCGGCTTCACGCTGCCGCTGGCGGCCTGGGCGGCACGCCGTGCGCGCTTCGAAACCCTGCTCGGCGGCCTGCGCAGCTACTTCGTGCAGCCGGGCGCGGCGGCCTTCCTCGCCTTCATCGTGCTGTACAAGCTGGGCGACGCCTTTGCCGGCTCGCTGATGACGCCCTTCCTGCTGAAGAGCATGGCCTTCAGCCCGGCCGAGGTGGGGGTCGTCAACAAGGTCATCGGGCTGTGGCTGACGATTGCCGGCGCCCTGCTGGGCGGCGCGCTGATGCTGAAGATCGGCCTGTGGCGCGCGCTGCTGCTGTTCGGCGTGCTGCAGCTGGCCAGCAACCTCGGGTTCTGGTGGCTGGCGGTGTCGGGCAAGGGCTTGATGCCGGGCCTGGTGATCCCGGCCTTCGACTGGTGGTTCGTCAAGCTCGCCAGCCCGGCGCCGGTGGACGGCGGCCTGCTGATGGTGGTGGCCTTCGAGAACCTCTCCGGCGGCATGGGCACGGCGGCGTTTGTCGCCTTCCTGATGAGCCTGTGCAACCAGCGCTTCACGGCCACGCAGTACGCGCTGCTGTCGGCCTTTGCCTCGGTGGGCCGGGTCTGGGTCGGCCCGGTGGCCGGCGTGCTGGCCGAAAGCATCGGCTGGCCGACGTTTTTCATCGTCAGCACCGTGCTGGCGGCGCCGGCCTTGCTGATGCTGTGGTGGCTGCGCAGCAGCGTGCGCGCGCTGGAGACTGAACCAACGCCGGCCTCCTAGAATCCCAGACGGCATGGAGTTCCACACCGACGCCCCCTTGTCCCTGCATCCCCTGGGCTGCGGCTGCGCAGGCCATGGGCGGCGTTTGTTCGGCGCTGCGCTGCTGGCCGGCGCCGCACTGCCGGCGCTGGCGCAGCAGGAAGGGGTGCAAAGCGACGTCGGCCGCCAGTCCAAGTTCACGAACCTGGTGCCGGCCGAGCAGGTGGAAGCCGCCGCTGCGCAGCAGTACCAGCAGATGCTGCGCGAAGCCTCGGCGCAGAAGGCGCTGGGGCCGCCGAACCACCCGCAGGTGCAGCGGCTGCGTGCCATTGCCGAGCGCATCATTCCCTACGCGCTGCCATGGAACGGCCGCGCCAAGCAGTGGAAGTGGGAGGTCAACCTCATCGGCAGCAAGCAGCTGAATGCCTTCTGCATGCCGGGCGGCAAGATCGCCTTCTACCACGGCATCCTGCAGCAGCTGCAACTGTCGGACGACGAGGTCGCCACCATCATGGGCCACGAGGTGGCCCATGCGCTGCGTGAACATGCGCGCGAACGCATGGGCAAGACGGCGGCCACGCGCATCGGCGCCAACGTGCTGAGTGCGCTGTTCGGCCTGGGTGCTGCCGGCGACACGCTGGTGAACATGGGCGGCCAGCTGCTGACGCTGAAGTTCAGCCGCGACGACGAGTCCGAGGCCGACATCGTCGGCATGGACCTGGCTGCGCGCGCCGGCTACGACCCGCGTGCCGGTGTCTCGCTGTGGAACAAGATGATGGAGGCGAGCAAGGGCGCGCCGCCGCAGTTCATGTCCACCCACCCCTCGGGGCCGACGCGCATCAAGGACATCGAGGGCAAGCTGCCCAAGGTGATGCCGCTGTACGAAAAAGCCGGCAAGCCGCCGCAGCGTTTCGAGCCGCCGAAGCCGGCCTGAGCGGCCGCGGTGTTACCAGCGTGCCGGCAGCTGCGACCAGCGCAGCCGCGGCGGGCCTTTTTCCAGGCGCACGTGGCCACCGCGTTCCAGGTCCTTCAGCACGCGGCTGATCATCGGCCGCGAGCAGCCCAGGCGGTTGGCCAGTTCCTGGTGCGTCAGGCGTTCGGCGTTGACAAAACCGCCGTCCGGGTGCGGCACGCCGGCCGCTTCGAGCAAGGCTTTCAGCCGGCCGTAGACGTCGTTCAGCGCCATCTCGCGCACGCTCACCGTCGCCACGCGGGCGCGGCGGATCACCTTGGCCAGCAGCTCGAAGGCGAACTCGGGATGTTCGGCCATGTGGGCCTGCAGCGTGGGCCGTGCGATGACGGCGCACAGGCTGTTTTCCAGCGCCTCGACATTGGCCGAGCGTGGGCCGCCGTCCAGCCCCATCTCGCCGACGTATTCGCCGGGGCCGTAGGTGTTGAAGGTGACCTCGCGTTCGTCGTCCTGGCTGCTGCTGAAGGCACGCAGCCGGCCAGCCAGGATGATGAAGATCGTGTCGCCGATCTCGCCTTCCTCGATCAGCAGCCGGCCCTTGCGGTAGCTGCGCACGACGCCGCGCCGCGCCAGCGCACGCACGGAGTCGCTCAGGGCTGGATGGTCGAACGGGTCCCGCGGGGCAGCGTTTCTGGACGACGGCATGCGCCGATCGTAGCCGCCCGCGCGGCACGGCTCATGACCTGAGCGTGTTGACCATCGGCGGCAGCACCGCCACCTGGCGCGTCAGCGCGCGGATGTTGGCCGCGCCGGTCTTGTTGCGGATCATCGTGATCTGCGTGCGCACCGTGGCCAGGCCGACCTCGTTGAGCTCGGCGATCTCCCGCGGGTCCAGGCCCTCGCACAGCGACTCGAGCACCCGTGTCTCGGCCGGCGTCAGCCCGTGCAGGCGGGCGAAACACTGCACCGAGATGCGCTCGGACAGGTGGCGCTTGCCCAGCACCACCAGCGTTGCGCCACCGGCCAGCGGGATCACCGCGATGTTCACACGCTGGTCGGCTTCACCCAACGCCAGCAGCCGGCGCAGGCTGCGCTGCGTGGCGCTGGCCAGCGCGTCGTGCAGGCGCGCCACGTCCTGCGGGTGGCGGGCACGCAACTGCCGGCCCAGCAGCTGCAGCGGGTGGCCGGCGTCGAGTTCGGCGCGTGCTGCATGGTTGACGTGGATGAACTCGGCACCGTCGTTCAACAGCAGCATGCCGTAGTCGATTTCGTCGAGCATCAGGGACAGCCAGCGCGCGATCGGCGAGGCGGTGGCGCGGCGCTCCGGGCCGCGGTAGGCAGGCGTGCGGGTCGGCACCGGCAGGGCACCGAGGATCTGGGCACTGGCTTCGAGCATGGTGGACTCCGTGAACACCGTGGCGGCCACATGCCGTCACGGATGTCACAAAGCATAGGCAGCGATCAGGGCTGAAGGCCGTCAACAGGCACCATGGTCTTGTGCGCTATTGACATTCCGTAACCCCACCGGCGCGGCGGTGGCCTGCTTCAGCGCGCGCGCAGGCCTCGCAGCAGCGTGTCGAGGCCGCCGTAGCTGCCATGGCCGCCATGTGCCGGCGTCGGCGCCGGCAGCGTCGGCGGCAGCACCGAGACCATGCGCACCAGGGCGCGGATGCTGCGCGCACCGGTCTTGTCGCGCAGGTTGCCGATCTGGGTGCGCACGGTGGAGATGCGCACACCTTGTTCGTCGGCGATGCGGGCCGGCGGAACGCCGGCGCACAAGGCCTGCAGCACCCGTGTTTCGGCCGGCGTCAGGCCGTGGCTGCGGGCAAAGCCGGTGACTGCCGTGCCTTCGGCCAGCTCGCGCCGGCCCAGCAGCAGCATCGTCGCCGCGCCGCCGTCGAGCACGTCGCTGCCC
>JBASTF010000222.1:0-1860 GCA_049274755.1 Rubrivivax sp.
GGCCTGGCGCGCGATGCGCAGGCTGCTCAGGCGCAGCGCCAGCTTGCCGCGCCGGCGCAGCAGCCACAGGTACGAGGCCGGCAGCAAGGGCAGGGCCAGCATCAACCACAGGTTCTGGGGCCAGAGGAAGTTCATCGGCAGCGGTGCAGGCACTCTGCCACGCGGCTCAGATTTCGTCGATGCCCGTGGAGGTCGGCGGCGCCCGCTGCGCGCCCGCATCGGCCAGCGAAAAACGGTCGCCGCTGCGGATGTAGAAGCTGGCGCCGAAACGCGCCACCGGGTGGTAGTCGCGCAGGTTCACGCGCCAGGCCTCGGTGTCGATCAGGCCATCGCGGGCCGCCAGGCGGACGATGCGGCCGATGAAGACATAGCGGCTCTCGGTTTCGAGCTTCTCGTGCAGCACACACTCGAAAGCCACCGGCGCTTCCTGGATGCGCGGCGGCGCGACGCTGTGCGACGGCACCGGCGTCAACCCGACCGCGGCGAGTTCGCTGACGTCCGACGGCAGCGCTTCGCCGCAGTCGTGCATCTTCTGCGCCATCGCCTCGTCGGCGATGTGCACGACGAACTCGCCGCTGCGCAGGATGTTGGCCGCCGTGTCCTTCAGCCGCCCGTCCTGCAGGCGGTTGATGCTGATCATCAGGATCGGCGGGTCCTCGCCGATCATGTTGAACATCGAGAACGGCGCGGCATTGACCACGCCCGTCGTCCCCAGCGTCGTGACCAGCGCGATCGGCCTGGGCACGATCAGGCTGGCCATCAGCTTGTAGCGCTGATGGCTGGTGATGCTTTCGAAATCAACCTCTGTCAGACGACCACCTCGACCTTGGCGCGCTTCGCCACCTTGGTCCAGGTGTCGATCTGCGCGCGGATGAGTTTGGTGAAATCATCGCCCAAAACCGGCGTCTTGCGTGGCAGGGTCTGCAAATCTTCCAGCCGCGCCATCACGTCGGGCTTGGCCAGGATCTCGGGCATCAGCGCGGTCAGGCGCTGCGCAATTGGCGCGGGCAGGTTCTTCGGCGCCGACAGGCCCAGCCACTGCGAGCCGGTCAGCGACGGGTAGCCGAGCTCGGCAAAGGTCGGGATGTTGGGCAGGGCCGGCAGCCGCGCCGGCGTGGAAACGGCCAGCGCACGCAGCGAGCCGGCCTTCAGCTGGGCCACGTTCGTCGTGATGGGGTCGAACAGGCCGTCGATCTGGCCGCTGAGCAGATCCTGCATCGCCGGCGCGCTGCCCTGGTAGGGCACATGGTCGTGCTCGGGTGCCTGGCCGTCGATCTTCAGCAGTTCGCCGAACAAGTGGTTGGCCGAGCCGACACCGGAGGTGCCGTAGCGCACCGGCTTGGTCTTGGCCGTCGTCACGTACTGGGCCAGGCTTTGCACCGGCGAGGGGCCACGCACCAGCAGCACCATCGGCGCCTCCACCAGCATGGCCATGTGGGTGAAGTCGTTCACCGCGTCGAAGGGCATGACGTTGCGTGTGGCCGCGGCATAGATGTGCACCGAGGCGTGGCTGACCAGCAAGGTGTAGCCGTCGGCGGGCTGCTTGGCCACATGGTCGGTGCCGATGAGGCCACCGGCGCCCGGCCTGTTCTCGACCACCACCGTCTGCCCGATGGCCTGCGACAAGTGGGGGGCCATCAGCCGCGCCACCGTGTCCACCAGGCCCCCGGGCGGGAACTGCGCCACCAGCCGCACCGGGCCACGGCTGGGCCAGGCGCTCTGGGCACCGGCCCAATGGGGCGTGGACAGGGCTGCTGCACCGGCGGCCAGGATCAGGCGACGCTTCATGGAGGCTCCTCATGTGATCGGGAGCCACGCAAACGCAGAAACCGTGCCACGCCGGCGCCGCCCGCCCCGCCG
>JBASTF010000223.1:0-6184 GCA_049274755.1 Rubrivivax sp.
CTGTACAACAATGCCGCCGGCGCACTGGCGCCCACGGTGGCCGGCACGCCGGCAGTGACGATCCCGGTGGTCGCCATCACGGCCGCACAAGGCGCGACGCTGGACGCCGCCATCGCCGCCGGCACGACGACGCTGAACTGGGGCAGCAGCTACGTCAGCTTCCCCTACGGCACCGGTGGCCTGATCTCCGGCTTCAGCTCCTTCGGCCTGACGGCCGAGCTCGGCCTGAAGCCGAACATCGGTGCCCCGGGCGGTGCCATCCTGTCGACCTACCCGCTGGAGCTGGGTGGCACGGCCACGTTGTCGGGCACCTCGATGTCCGCCCCGCACGTCGCCGGCGCGGCCGCGCTGATCCTCGAAGCCAAGCCCAGCATCGGTGCCGGCCAGATGATGGCGCGCATGCAGAACGTGGCCGATCCCAAGGCCTGGTCGGGCAACGCCGCACTGGGCCTGACGGACCACGCCTTCCGCCAGGGCGCCGGCATGCTGGACGTGGTCGGCAGCGTGACCGCCACCGCTTCCGTGTCGCCGAGCCAGATCTCCACCGGCGAAAGCGCCGCGGGGGCTTACCTGCAGAAGCTGACGCTGCGCAACCTGTCGCTGTCGCCCGCGATCTACACCGTGGCGCACACCTCGGCTGTCGCGGCCGGGCCGAACCAGATCGGCACCGGCGCCTCGTATGCGCCGACCGGCTTCTTCGATGCGCCGGCGACGGTGACGTTCAGCAAGACCACGCTGAACGTCCCGCCGCTGGGCACGGCCAGCGTCGACGTGACGATCGCCGCCAACGCGACGCTGCCCGACCGCAGCCTGTACGGTGGCTACGTCACGTTCACGCCGCAAGGTGCGGGCACGAAGATGAGCGTGCCCTACGCCGGCTTCAAGGGTGACTACCAGAGCACCCAGGTGCTGACGCCGACGGCCAACGGCTTCCCGTGGCTGGCGACGCTGGCTGCCGGCACGTACACGAACCAGCCCGCTGGTGCGACGTACACGCTGGCCGACGGCAACATCCCGTACTTCCTGATGCATCTGGACCACATGTCGCGCCAGATCAAGCTGGAGGCCTTCGACGCCGCCAGCGGCGCGTCGATGGGCAAGGTCAGCGACGAGTCCTACGTGACGCGCAGCTCGACGCCGGGCGGCTTTTTCGCCTGGACCTGGGACGGCAAAACCTTCCGCGGCACGGCCGCCAACCCCTTCATGATCAAGGACGTGCCCAACGGCAACTACGTCGTGAAGGTGTCGGTGCTGAAGGCCCTGGGCGACAGCAGCAACCCTGCACACTGGGAGACCTGGACGTCCCCCGCCATCACCATCGCCCGCCCGTAACGGAGCCCCCACGCTCCCTCACGGTCGCTGCCCCCCGAGGGGGGGCGTGTTGCTACGGGCCGGCAGAGCCGGACCCGTGCAACGCCTGGCAGGAAAACAAAAAGGGCCCGCGAGGGCCCTTTTTCTTCGGGTTCTGGAAACGCTGCCGCTAGGCCAGGCGCCCGTGGCAGGCCTTGTACTTCTTGCCGCTGCCACAGGGACAGGGGTCGTTGCGGCCGGCACGCGGCGCCGCACCCTGGGGCAGGGCAGCAGTTGCAGCCGGTGCGGACTCCTGCGAGACGCTGCCGTCTTCGTTGGGGTGTGTGTAGGTCACGTTGGACACATGGCTGGCCTGCTGCTCGATGGCTTCGGCCGCCTGCGTGGCCTGGTCCTGCGTCTGGATGCGCACCGTCATCAGCACGCGCGTGACTTCCATCTTCACGACGTCGAGCAGTTGCGAGAACAGCTCGAAGGCCTCGCGCTTGTATTCCTGCTTCGGGTTCTTCTGGGCGTAGCCGCGCAGGTGGATGCCCTGGCGCAGGTAGTCCAGCGCCGCCAGATGTTCGCGCCAGTGCGAATCGATGGACTGCAGCAGCACCATGCGCATGAAGGGCGTGAACTGCTCGGCGCCGACGACCTCGAGCTTGCTCTTGAACAGCGCATCGGCGGCGGCCACGATCTTCTCGACGATGTCCTCGTCGGTGACGCTGTCGCTGCCTTCAACCTCGGCACGCAGCGCCACCTGCAGCTGCCACTCGTCCTGCAGCACCTTTTCCAGCGCCGCCAGGTCCCACTGCTCTTCCAGGCTCTCGGCCGGCACGTAGGTGCGCACGACCTCGGTCATCGCGCTCTTGCGCAGGTTGCTGATCTGCAGGTCCAGCGACGCGGCCTCGAGGATCTCGTTGCGCTGCTGGTAGATGACCTTGCGCTGGTCGTTGCTGACGTCGTCGTATTCGAGCAGCTGCTTGCGGATGTCGAAGTTGCGTGCCTCGACCTTGCGCTGCGCGCCTTCGATGCTGCGGTTGACGATGCCGGCCTCGATGGCCTCGCCCTCGGGCATCTTCAGCCTGTCCATGATCGCGCGCACGCGGTCGCCGGCGAAGATGCGCATCAGCGAATCGTCCAGCGACAGGTAGAAGCGGCTGGCACCCGGGTCGCCCTGGCGGCCCGAACGGCCACGCAGCTGGTTGTCGATGCGCCGGCTCTCGTGGCGCTCGGTGGCCACGATGCGCAGGCCGCCCAGCGCCTTCACCTGCTCGTGCAGGCCTTGCCATTCATCCTGCAGCGTCCGCGAACGCGCCCTCTTCTCGTCGTCCGACAGGCTGGCATCGGCTTCGAGGAACTGGATCTGCTTCTCGACGTTGCCCCCAAGCACGATGTCGGTGCCGCGGCCGGCCATGTTGGTGGCGATGGTCACCATCTTCGGCCGGCCGGCCTGGGCCACGATCTCGGCTTCCTTGGCGTGCTGCTTGGCGTTCAGCACCTGGTGCGGCAGTTTGGCCTTGTTCAGCAGCGCCGAGATCAGCTCGGAGTTCTCGATCGAGGTAGTGCCCACCAGCACCGGCTGGCCACGTTCGTAGCAATCGCGGATGTCGTTGGTGACGGCGTCGTACTTCTCTTTGGCCGTCTTGTAGATGAGGTCGTTTTCGTCCTTGCGGATCGTCGGCCTGTTCGGCGGGATCACCACCGTCTCCAGGCCGTAGATCTCCTGGAACTCGTAGGCCTCGGTGTCGGCCGTGCCGGTCATGCCGCCGAGCTTGCCGTACATGCGGAAGTAGTTCTGGAAGGTGACCGACGCCAGCGTCTGGTTCTCGCTCTGGATCGAAACGCCTTCCTTGGCTTCCACGGCCTGGTGCAGGCCATCGCTCCAGCGCCGGCCCGTCATCAGGCGGCCCGTGAACTCGTCGACGATGATGACTTCGCCGTTCTGCACCACGTAGTGCTGGTCGCGGTTGTACAGGTGCGTGGCACGCAGCGCCGCGTACACGTGGTGCATCAGCGCGATGTTGGACGGGTCGTAGAGGCTGGCGCCCGGCGCCAGCAGGCCGGCGGCTGTGAGGATCTCCTCGGCCTTTTCGTGGCCTGCCTCGGTGAGGAAGACCTGGTGCGTCTTTTCGTCGACGGTGAAGTCGCCGGCCTCGATGACACCTTCGCCGGTGCGCGGATCGGCCTCGCCGACCTGCTTCTTCAGCTGCGGAGTCACAGCGTTGATGCGCACGTAGAGCTCGGTGTGGTCCTCGGCCTGGCCGCTGATGATCAGCGGCGTGCGGGCTTCGTCGATGAGGATGGAGTCCACCTCGTCGACGATGGCGTAGTTCAGGCCGCGCGCGACGCGGTCGCCGACCTCGTAGACCATGTTGTCGCGCAGGTAGTCGAAGCCGAACTCGTTGTTCGTGCCGTAGGTGATGTCGGCGGAGAACGCGGCCTGTTTCTCTTCACGTGCCATGCCGGCGACGTTGACGCCGACGGTGAGGCCGAGGAAGTTGTAAAGCCGGCCCATCCACTCGGCGTCGCGCCGAACAAGATAGTCGTTGACGGTGACCAGGTGCACACCCTTGCCTGAGAGTGCGTTCAGATACACCGGCAAGGTCGCCATCAGCGTCTTGCCTTCGCCGGTGCGCATCTCTGCGATCTTGCCGTGGTGCAGCGCCATGCCGCCGATGAGCTGCACGTCGAAGTGCCGCATCTTCAGCGTGCGCTTGCCGGCTTCGCGCACGACGGCGAAGGCCTCGGGCAACAGGTCGTCCAGCGTCGAGCCGGAAGCCAGCCGCTGCTTGAATTCGTCGGTCTTGGCACGCAGCGCGGCGTCGTCCAGGCCCTCGAACTGCGACTCGAGCGTGTTGATCTTGTCGACGACACGCCGGTACTGCTTCAGCAGGCGGTCGTTGCGACTGCCGAAAATCTGGGTGAGGATCTTGGGAAACATGCAGCGTCCGCCGGGCTCGTGGTTCGTGTGCTGGTTGTGTGCTGCCGGCAACTGGGGCCGCACCTGCAGATTGCAAGCCGGCCTTCACCCCCCGACACAGCGGGAGCGGCACACGGGCACGAAGCCTTTGAGTTTACTTCAGCGCCGCCTGGGCACCCGGGTTGTGGGGGCGGCGGCCAGCGCCGGCGCGTCGGCCTTGCTGCCGCCGGCGAGGAATCGTGCCGGGTCCTGCGGCGAACCGTCCAGCAGCACCTCGAAATGCAGGTGCGGGCCGGTGGAACGCCCCGAGTTGCCGACCTCGGCCACCTTCTGCCCCTGTTTCACCAATTGCCCCGCCGCCACCAGCACCCGCGAACAATGGGCGTAGCGCGTGGACAGGCCGTTGCCATGGTCGATCTCGAGCACGTTGCCGTACTCCGGGTGCCAGCCGCGGTCCAGCACCAGGCCGCCAGCGGCGGCATGGATGGCGGTGCCGATGTCGGCCGGGAAGTCCAGCCCGGTGTGCAGCGCGGCGCGGCCCGACAGCGGATCGGGCCGGAAGCCGAAGCCCGAACCCACCGGGCCGTCCACCGGCGCCGAATTCGGCACCATCAGCGCCTGCAGCCGCGCTTCCAGCAGGCGGGCCTCGACCAGGGTGAAGACGTCGGTGCTCTGGTCGGTGGCGGCGTCCAGGCCGGTCACCAACTGCTGCAACTGGGCCATCGAGGGGCTGTGGACCGGCGTCGGGGCAAAGGGCACAAAAGGTCCGCCCTTGCCGCCGCTGTCGCTGCGCTGCAGTGACTTCAGGTCTTCCGGTTTCACGCCGGCCATGCCGGACACACGCTCGCCCATGGCTTCCAGCTTCACCAGCTTGGCCTGCATCTCCCCGACCCGCTGGGCGATGGCATCGAGGTTCTCGCGCATGAAACGGTCGCGCTGCGCGATCTCGTCGCGCACCACCAGGCGCACCAGGGAACTGACCACCGGCCAGCCTTCACGCGCCGCCTTCAGGAAGATGAAGTGGTAGATGGCGCCCGAGGCCAGCATCAGCGCCAGCGCCAGCAGCAGCACACCGGCGACGAGTTGCAGGCGGCTCAGCCGCAGCACCCTCGTGCGCGCCATGCTGCCATGTGTGATGAGCACCTGCATCGCTAGACTCCGTCCCTCATGTCGTCGATCCCGCCCCGCAGCCCCGGCACACCCGGCACCTTCGCCCTCGGCGATGCGCTGGAACGCAGCGGCTCGCTGGCCTCGCTGCTGCAGCGTGCACGCGAATCGCGGGCGCGTTACGCGGCCATCCAGCCGCTGTTGCCACCCGGCTTGCGTGAAACCGTGCGGCCCGGCCCGCTGGACGACGAGGGCTGGCAGTTGCTGGTGGCCCACGGTGCCGCCGCGGCCAAGCTGCGGCAGCTGCTGCCGCGTCTGGAAGAGGCGCTGCGCGCCGGGGGCTGGCAGGGTACACCGATCAAGGTGCGCGTACAACCGCGCACCTGATCGCGCGGCGCCGCTTTGCGCTTTGCTTGCGGCGGGTGCGAGAAGCAAGGCCGCGAGGCCCGGCACGGAGACGGCGTGGAGGCGCCTCATGAACAGGTTCCGTCAGGGTGGAAATTCAGGGCGCGGGAGTGGCCCGCCCCATGGCGACGCAGCGCCGGGGTTGGGCGCGCGCAGGTGTCGCAGACAACAGATGCGATGGCGCTGTCACGCCGCGGCAAGCGTGGACACACGGTCCGTGCCAGACGCTGGCGGCTGTGGGTGCGAGGAGGGGGTGGTGCCGGCTTTCGGAATCGAACCGAAGACCTTCCGCTTACAAGGCGGGTGCTCTACCAACTGAGCTAAGCCGGCACGGCAGGCGCGCCATTCTAGGAGCGGCGCCCTGCGACTACTTGATGCGTTTCAGCGAAGGCCGGCCACCGGGGCCGGCGGGGTCGGGCGGTTCGTCGCCCGGTGGTGGTGCGGCGCTGCCGGCAG
>JBASTF010000224.1:0-10299 GCA_049274755.1 Rubrivivax sp.
GCGCTGGCCGGCCTGCGCGTGCTCGACCTCTCGCGGGTGCTGGCCGGCCCGCTGTGCGCGCAGATGCTCGCCGATCACGGCGCCAGCGTCATCAAGGTCGAGCCGCCCGACGGCGACGAGGCACGCCGCTTCGGCCCACCCCTGGACGAGCGCGGCGAAGTGGCCTACTTCGGCGCGCTGAACCGCGGCAAGCGATCGATCGCCGTCGACCTGTCGAGCGCGGCGGGCCGCGCCGTGCTCGAACGTCTGCTTGCCGGTGCCGATGTGCTGATCGAGAATTTCATGCCCGGCACCATGGAGAAGTGGGGCCTGGGCTACGAGGCCACGCTGGCGGCACACCACCCGCGGCTGATCTATTGCAGCGTCAGCGGATTCGGCGCCGACGGGCCGCTGGGCGGCCTGCCCGGCTATGACGCCGTGCTGCAGGCGATCTGCGGCCTGATGAGCGTCAACGGCACGCCCGACTCAGGCGCGCTGCGACTCGGTGTGCCGGTGGTCGACTACCTCACCGGCTACAACGCGCTCAGCGGCGTCCTGCTGGCGCTGGCGGCGCGCGAGCGCAGCGGCCTCGGCCAGCGCGTCGAGGCCACGCTGTTCGACACCGGCCTGGCACTGCTGGTGCCGCATGCTTCGAACTGGTTCTATTCCGGCCACATCCCGCAGCGCATGGGCAGCGCCCACCCCAACATCGCGCCCTACGACCGCTATGCGGCGGCCGACGGCGAGGTCTTCCTCGGCGTCGTCAACAATGGACAGTTCAAGCGGTTCTGCGAATGCGTGTCGCGCCCCGACCTGGCCGAGGACCCGCGCTTCACCGACAGCTCTTTGCGGCTGGCCAATCGCGATGCGCTGCGCGCCGAGATCGAACGCACGCTGGTCAAGATTCCGGCTGCGGCGCTGTGCGAGGATCTGATGCGCCACGGCGTACCGGCGGGGCCAGTGAACGACGTGGCGCAGGCGCTGTCACAGCCGCACGCGGTTCACCGCGCCATGGTGGTGGACAAACAGGGCCACCGCTCGCTGGGCCTGCCGGTCAAGCTCTCCGCCAATCCCGGCTGCGCCGACGCGCTGCCACCGCGGCTGAGCGAGCATGCCGGCGCCATCCTGTCCGAACTGGGCTACGACGATGCCGCCATCGAGTCGCTGCACGCCGATGGCACGATCGCGCGCCCCCCCATGTGAGAGCCGGCCGCCCCGATCAAGCCCTGATCGGCTTGACCAGCCCGAACGCTCAGCCCCTGCGTTGATCGAACGCGCGCCCGTAGACCATGGCTGCAATCGTGTTGCGCAGGATCTCGGTGGTGCCGCCGCCGAGTGCGAAGCCGCGCGAATCGCGCACCATGCGCTCCAATGGCAGCGCGCGCGTGAACCCGGCGTGGCCGTGGATCTGCAGCGCCTCGTTGGTGACACGCTGCACCATCTCGTTGGCGTAGAGCTTGGCCATCGCCGCTTCGAGCGGGTCGGGAAAGCCGTCGACCAGATTCGTCGCCGCGCGGTAGATCATCAGCCGGGCGGCGTGCAGCTGTACCGCCATGTCGGCAATCTTCCACTGCAGGCCCTGGAACTCGCAGATCGGCCTGCCGAACTGCTCGCGCTCTTGGGAGTACTTCTTGGCCGCCTCGTAGGCCGCCTGCGCCACGCCCAGGCACATGGCAGCGTTGCCGACGCGCTCTGGGCCGAAGGAACTCATCAGGCGCTTGAAGCTGCGGGTGGAGTCGGGGTCGCCGGCCAGGATGATGTTTTCCATCGGCACTCGGCAATGGTCGAAGAAGAGCTCGACCTCGGGCATCCCGCGTCCCCCCATCTTGCGGTCCGGGTGGCCGACCTCGAAGCCCGGCATGCCTCGCTCGACCACCAATGCGCCGATGCCGCGCGGGCCCTGCGTCTTGCCCCAGCGCGCGAACACGAAGATGTGGGTGGCCAGGTGGCCGCCGGTGCAATAGGCCTTCTGCCCGTTGAGCACGATGTGGTCGCCATCCGGCACGGCCGCGGTGATCATGTCGGTCATGGCCGATCCGGCGCCGGGCTCGCTGATGCCAATGGCGAAGTTGAAGTCGCCGTTTGCGCAGCCCGGCAGCCAGCGTTGCTTCTGCTCCTCGGACGCCAGCACCGCCAGCGCGCGCGACGGCCCGTTGAGCGCGAGCTGCGCCACCAGCGCGGTGTTGAAGCACACCCGCGCCACTTCCTCGAGCAAGATGGTGCCCTGGATCACCGGCGCGCCCGAGCCACCGTAGGCCTCCGGGATCACCATGCCGAGGTAGCCCAGTTTGGCGAGCAGGTCGCGGTTCTCGGTCGGGAACTCCTCCTTCTCGTCCCAGTACGCGGCCTTGGCGCTGAACGCTCGCTCGGCGGTCTTGCGGATCTCCTGGCGGAAGGCTTCGAGGTCGGGGTCGAGCTGGAACATGGTGGGCACTCCGGGGTCAATGGCCGACGAACTTGGGCTTGCGCTTCTCCATGAAGGCAGCGACGCCTTCCTTGCGATCATCGCTGTGCAGCACCAGGTTCTGGGCCTGGGATTCGTAGTCGAGATATGCCTCAAGGCTGGGCTGCATGGCGTTGCGGAACATGCGCTTGCCGACCGCGAGCGCGAAGGTGGCCGATTCCGCCAGTTCCTCGGCCAGCGCAACGGCCCGCGCGTCGAGTTGCTCGTCGGGCATCACCTCGTTGACCATTCCGAGCTGCCGCCCTTCCTCGGCCGGCACCAAACGCGCGGTCATCATCAGCTCGCGCGCCCGTAGCACGCCGATGTACTGGGTCAGGAAGTAGGCCGCTGCGCCGTCGGGTGCGAGTCCGATCTTCTTGAACACCAGGCTGAAGCTCGCGTTCTCGGATGCAAGGATCAGGTCGCAGGCCAGAGCCAGGCTCCAGCCGACGCCCACCGTCGCCCCACGCACCACGGCGATCACCGGCTTGTCGAGATTGGCCAAGCCGACGATGACTCGGTGCGCTCGCTGGATGCGCTGGCGGCCGGACAGCACGTCCAGCCCTTGCATCGTGCCGACGTCGGCACCGGCGCAAAAGGCCCGACCCTCGCCGCGCAGCAGCACGGCGCGCACTTCGCGGTCCTTCTGCAATGCCAAGGTCGCGTCCGACAGCTGCTCCATCATCTCCGGCGTCAGCGCGTTCAGTCGCTCGGGCCTGGCCAGGATCACATGCGCCACCGCGCCGTCGCGCTCGATTCGAACCGTCATGGTTGTCTCCAGATGTGGCCGGGATCGCAAGAGCCGGTCAGGTGCCGGGGAAGATGTGCCCGGCGATCACGTTCTTCTGCGTCTGCGTGGTGCCGCCGGTCAGCGTGAGCATGCGCACGTCGCGCACCATGCGTTCCAGCGGCAGCGAGCCGAAGTAGCCGTAGCCGCCGAACATCTGCTGGCATTGCACGGTTACGCGCTGCGCCATCTCGGTGGCGAAGACCTTCGCGATCGAGCACAGCTGCGGGTCGGGCTTGCCGGCGTCGATCAGCGCGAGCGCCTTGTAGCAAAGGCAGCGCGCGGCCTCGATCTCGATCAGCGCGTCGGCCATCATCCACCGCAGGCCCTGCATCTCGCTGAGCTTCTGGCCGAACTGTTCACGCACCGTCATGTACTCGCGCGCCAGGTCGAACGCGCCCTCGGCCACGCCCAGCGCCATCACGCCCATGCCGACGCGGGTGCCGTTGTAGATGGTCAGTGGCTTGACGAAACCGCGCGAGTCGCCGGGGTCGCCCAGGGTCACGATATTGCCTGCCGGCACACGCACGTTGTCGAAGAACAGCTCGTTCTCGGCCGCGCCGCGCACACCCATCTTGCCTTCGAGCTTGCGCACCGTCAGTCCGGGGCGGTCGCGCTCGACGACGATGGTGCCGATGCCCTTGGCACCTCTGGACGGGCCGAAGCGCGCGTACACCAGGTGCATGTCGGCGCGGTCGCCGAAGGTCGTGAAGATCTTGCTGCCGTTGATCAGGACCTCGTCGCCGTCGCGCACGGCGGCCGTGCGGATCGCGGTGCCGTCGGAGCCGGCCTGCGGCTCGGTCCAGGCGATGCTGCATTCGAGCTCGCCGGTGACGAAGCGCGGCACCAGCCGGCGCTTGAGCTCCTCGGGTGCGTGGTTGGCGATGATCCGTGGCGAGACGTTCTGGTCGTGCACGATCATCGCCGTCAGCAGGTCGACCTTGGCCAGTTCCTCGATCACCAGGTAGGTGCTGACCAGACCGGCACCGGAGCCACCGTACTCCTTGTCGACGCTCAAGCCCAGGTAGCCAAGCTCGGCCAGGCGGTGCTTGTTCTCTTCGGGGAACGCTTCCTCGCGGTCCCAGCGCGCTGCCTTGTCGCGAAACTCCTGCTGCGCCAGCCTGCGCGCGGCGTCGCGCAACTGCACTTGTTCTTCGGTCAGATCGAAATCCATGCGGGCCTCATTTGGTCTTCAGTCCCATCAGCCCGGCGATCAGGTTGCGCTGCATCTGCGAGGTGCCCGCGGTGATGGTGGTGGCGCGTGCATCGCGGTAGTGGCGCTGCATGTCGAACTCCATGATGTAGCCGTAGCCGCCCATGATCTGCATGCCCTGGTTGGCGATGTTGGCGTAGGCCTCCGAGCCGAACAGCTTGGCCTGCGAGATGGCCATCAGCGCGTCCTCGCCGCGCGACAGCTGCCAGGCGGCCCGCCACATCATCAGCCGACTGGCCTCGACCGCGGTCTGCATGTCGGCCAGCATATGGGCGATGGCCTGGAAGGTGCCGATCGGCTTGCCGAACTGCTTACGTTCCTTGGCGTAGGCCAGGGCCAGGTCGACCGCCGCCTGCGCACCACCGACGTAGCCCGCCGCCGTCATCAGGCGTTCGAGCTGCAAGCCCGACAGCATGTAGCCCCAGCCCTTGTCCGGCTCGCCCACGAGGCGGTCGGCGCTCACGCGGACATCGTCGAAGAACACCTCGTAGGTGCCCAGCGAGCGCCGGCCCAGCGTGTCCAGCTTGCGCAGCGTGATTCCCGGCGTGTCCTTGTCGACCAGGAACAGCGACAGCGCCTGCTGGTGCGGCCCTTCGGGCTGCGTGCGGGCATACAGATTGATGACGTTCCTGTCGGCACCGGCGCCGGTCGAGAACACCTTCTGGCCGTTGATCACCCACGCGTCGCCGTCGCGCCGTGCGCTCGTGCGCATCGCGCCGGCATCCGACCCGGCGCCCGGTTCGGTCATCGAGATCGACATGCGGATGCTGCCGTCGAGCAGCTTGGGCAGCCAGTGCGCACGCTGCGCCTCGGTGCCGTTGTGCAGGATGTTCAGGCCGTTGAAGACGCAGGTTCCGTAGGCGCCGAGGAAGTCGTAGCTCTTGCGGCCGAGTTCTTCGGCGATGATGGCGAAGTCGATCGCGCTGCCGCCGAGCCCGCCGACCGACTCGGGAAACGGCATGCGCAGCAGGCCCATCTCGACGAAGGCGTCGTACAGTTCGTAGGGGTAGCGCGGCTCGGCATCGCAACGGCGGATGTACTCCGGCGTGGCCACGCAGTCCAACATCGCGCGCACGCTGTCGCGCAGCAGGTTCTGTTCTTCGGTGAAGGCGAAATCCATACCGGTCCTGTTCAACGTGTTCAGCGGTTTCAGTGCCCCACGAAGGGCGGCAGCCCGGTCTGCGCCGTCAGGCCGCCGTCGGCGACCAGCGCCGTGCCGGTGATGAACGAGGCCTCGTCGGAGGCCAGGAAAAGGATCGCGTTGGCGATCTCGTCGGCGTCGCCCATGCGGCCCAGCGGGTGGACGGCGGCCATCGCGCGGCGCACTTCGTCGGCACGCTCGCCGGCCAGCACCTGCGTGACGCGGGTGTCGATGCCGCCCGGGCAGACGCAGTTGACGCGAATGCCGTCGCGCGCACACTCCAGCGCCGCCGACCGCGTGAGGTTGATGACGCCGGCCTTGGCTGCGTTGTAAGCCGACATGCCGTAGTCGCCCGCCATGCCCGAGACCGACGCCGTGTTCACGACCACGCCCCGGCCCTGGTGCCGCATCGGCGGCAGGCCGTACTTCAGCCCCAGGAAGACGCTGGTCAGCGTGACCGCCAGCGTCCGGTTCCAGGCCTCGATCGAACAGTCGGCCAGCAGGCCCGGCTCGCCGTAGCCAGCGTTGTTCACCAGCACGTCGATGCTGCCGTAGCGGTCCAGCGCCAGTTGCACGGTGGCCTGCACCGCCGCCGGATCGGCCGCGTCCATCTTGATCCACACCGCCTGGCCGCCCGCAGCGGCGATGCCCGCCGCCGTCTCTTCGGCCCGTTTGCCACTGAGATCGGCTACCACCACCCGCGCGCCTTCCCTGGCGAAGCCACGCGCCGCAGCGGCGCCGATGCCGGAGCCTGCCGCCGTGACGACTGCGGTGCGCGACTTGAATCTCTCGCTCATGGGAGGGCCCTTTCGCGGTCGAACCGTGGCGTGCGTCAGTGCTCGACCGCGCCCTTGGGCAGGAAGGTGATGGTCTCGGTGAACTCGACGAGCACCTCGCCGTGCTGGTTGATGACGCGGTGACGCAGGTCCATCAGCGTGTAGCCCCGCGAGGTGGGCGGGCGCAACCAGGCCTCGCCCTCCACATGCACGGTGTCGCCCGGGAACAGCGCCGCCTTGACACGCGCATCCACGCTCGTCATGCCGCCGAACGGGCCGTGCTCGCGCCCCTCGAGCACCTTGTCGATGATGCCGGCCACCGTGGGCGCCAGCAGACCCATGCCGACCGAGATGATCATCGGCCCGGGCGCAAAACGGTTGCGGTGCTTGCCCGACATGTTGGCCTTGATGTACTCCATGTCGATGAAGAAGGGCTCGTGCAGGCCGACGACATTGACGAAGGTGACGATGTCGGTTTCGGTGATGGTGCGGTTGTGCGTCTTGAATGGAACCGTACGGACGTCGGCGGGTGGTTCGATGGGCATGTGGGCACTCCTGGTGTATCTTGGGCGGGGCCGGCCTACCGGGCGCCGGGCTTGAGACAATCCGGCATCGTCGCGAGCGGGAAACCCTCGTAGGGCTGGTTGCGGCTGTGCTCCTCGAGCTTCCACGTCTGGCGCGCGTTCGGAACGCCACCATCGACACGGATGAAAGACCCGGTGATGTAGGCCGCGCCCTCGGAGAGCAGATAGACGACGGCCGACGAGACTTCAGCCTCGGTGCCGTAGCGCTGCAGCGGCGCAGTCTTCATCAGGCTGCGGAACTTGGCCTTCATCTCGGGCCCGTAGGTGTCGAAGCCGCTGCTCGCGACGAAACCCGGCGCAACCGCGTTGACGCGCACCCCCGCGTGGCCCCACTCGCAGGCCGCGGTCTCGGTGAACGACAGCATGCCGGCCCGCGCGGCACCGCTGTGCGCCATGCCGGGCATGCCCATCCACATGTCGGCGATGATGTTGACGATGGACCCGCCCTGGCCTTCCATCCACTGCGTGTAAACCTCGCGCGAGACCAGGAAGCCGCCATGCAGGTTGTTGCGGACGACCGCGTCCCAGCCCTTGAGCGTGATGTCGCGCACCGGTTGCGGGTACTGGCCGCCGGCGTTGTTGACCAGCCCGTCGATGCGGCCGTGGGCGGCCAGAACGTCGGCCACCATCTGCTTGACGCCGGGCTCGTCACGGATGTCGCAGGAGTGGATCGTGACACGGGCCTCGGGCGCGGCTTCGGCGATCTCGGCCTGCACGGCCTCGAGTTTCTCGAGTTTGCGGCCCACGAGCGCGAGCGCCGCGCCGAGGCTGGCCAGTTCGTGCGCGATGCAGCGGCCGATGCCGCTGCCGCCGCCGGTGACGATGACGGTCTGCCCGGCGAACAGGCCGGCGTGGTAGATGGAGCGGTAGGCGGTCGTGGTCATGGGTTTCCTTCGGCGGCTGGCGCCGGCTTGAGCATGAAGTTGCCGTGTCCGATGGCGATGGGCTTGTCAGGGCCCGACTGCCAGGCCTCGATGCGGAGGTGGGCGACGCGCTGTCCCTGCTTGACCATGAAGACGTTGGCGTAGGTGTCCTCGGGCCGGCCGGAACGCAGGTACTCGAAGTTGAAGTTGATCGTCTTGGGCAGATCGGCGCTCTCCATGCGCCACAGCAGGTAGAACAGGCCGGCGCACTCGATGAACCCTCCGGTCGCGCCACCGTGCAGCGCCGGCAGCGCGGGGTTGCCGATGAGCTTGCGATCGAACGGCATGCAGGCGGTGAACTGGTCCCCCTTGATGTCCAGCTGCAGGTTCAGAAACCTGGCATAGGGCACCAGCTCGATCAGCGGAGCCCAGTCCCGGTCGGTACGCGCCGATCGGATCATGTCGGTGAGGTTCATGGCTTCATCGCCTCGAGTGCGTGGACCGCTTCGTCGAGCGAAATGACCGGCCCCCCTGTGAACATGAAGATCGCTGCGGACGTCGCGATCGGGTCGTCCGGGCTGTCGTGGTAGGCAGTCCCGCGCACGAAGGCCAGTTCATGTCCGAGCTTGTAGCAGACCGCGCCGCCCAGGATGTCGCGGCCGGGCGTCGCGGGTTTGAGGTAGTCGATGCGCAGGTCCAGCGTCGCCATGGGCCTGAGCTTGCTCATGCGCACGAAGATCGCAAGCCCGTAACAGCTGTCGAGCAGCGCCGTGATCACGCCGCCGTGGACGACGCCGGACTCCGGATTGCCGATCGTTCGCGGGTCGTACGGCACCTTGATCACGCACCAGTCGGGGCGGACCGAATGCAGCCGCAGCCCCAGCTCGCGGCTGTAAGGCGATATCACGGTGATCTGCTGCCACTTTCGGACGAGCGTGTCGTCCACATCGTTGGATTCCGTCATGCCGTTCTCCCATCGTTCGAATGCCGAGGCCGCACGACAAAGAGTCGTCCGCTGCCCCCATTCATGTTTCCGTGCGCGCACCTCGCGGGGCGCAGTCCCCGTCTGGGGTCACATCCGCTTGGCGACCTCCTCAAGCATCACCTCGGTGGCCCCACCGCCGATCGCTTCCACTCGTGCATCACGCACCATGCGCTCGATGGCCGAGTCCCGCATGTAGCCGAAGCCGCCGTGGAACTGCTGGCAGTCGTACATCACCTCGTTGACGAGTTCGCCGCACAAGGCCTTGACCATCGAGACCTCCTTGACACAGTCCTTGCCCTGCGCATCCAGCCAGGCGGCGTGGTAGACCAGTGCGCGCCCGGCCTCGACCTGCGCCGCGCGCATCGCCAGGCGCTGGCGGATCGCCTGCTTGTCCCACAGCGTCGCACCGAAGGCCTTGCGGTTGCGCACGTAGTCCAACGTCATCTCGATCGCGCGCGCCGCTTCGCCCATGGCCTGGGCGCCGATCACCATGCGTTCGTTCTGGAAGTTGCGCATGATCTGGTAGAAGCCCTTGTTCTCTCCCCCCAGCAGGTTCGCGGCCGGGATGCGGCAGTTCTCGAACACGAGCTCGGCGGTGTCGCTGCACAGCCAGCCGCTCTTCTTCAGTGCGCGGCCTACGCGAAATCCAGGGGTGCCCTTCTCGACGATGAAGATCGAGATGCCGCGCGAGCCCTTGGCGGTCGGATCGGTCTTGGCGCCGACGAAGTACAGGTCGCCGTGCACGCCGTTGGTGATGAACATCTTGCTGCCGTCGAGAACCCAGTCGTCGCCGTCGCGCACCGCGCGGGTACGGATGCCGGCCACATCGGAGCCGGCGTCCGGCTCGGTGACCGCCACCGCGCAGACCCTTTCGCCGCGGATCAGCGCCGGCAGGTAGCGCTGCAGCTGCTCGGGCGTGCCGAAGTTGGCCAAGTGCGGCGAGGCCATGTCGGTGTGCACCGTGACCGTGACCGCGTAGCCGCCGTAGGTGGAACGGCCCAACTCTTCGGCCAAGATCGCGCTGTACACCGTGTCCAGGCCCGAGCCGCCGTACTGCTCCGGGTAACGGATGCCCAGGTAGCCGAGTTCGCCCATCTGGCGCATCACCTCGCGCGGCACCATGCCCGCTTCTTCCCAGGCGTCGGCGTACGGCACGATCTCCCGGGCTATGAAGCGGCGCAGGTTGTCGCGGAACTGGCGGTGCTGCTCGGTGAAGTAGATCGGCTCGTTCATGCTTTCTCCTCGGGTTCGACCACCACCAGCACATCGCCGCCGCGCACCGAATCACCCTCGCGACAGCGCAGTTCGGTCACGCGGCCGCCGGCCGGCGCCGCCAGCGTGTGCAGCATCTTCATCGCCTCCAACATCACCAGCGGGTCGCCGGCGCGCACGCTTGCGCCCACATTGACGGGAACGGAGGTCACCAGCCCCGGCATCGGCGCACGCAGGCTGTTGCCGGCATCGGCCCTGGCCGCATCGCCGCCGGCAAGCGCGTGGCGGATGCGATCCACGCGGGTCCAGGTGTGGG
>JBASTF010000225.1:0-4604 GCA_049274755.1 Rubrivivax sp.
GCGCGCCACTGCGCCGGGCCGCCGGTGACCGACCGGCCCAACGGCCGTCCCCGAAGGCGGCGGCCTAGGAGTCTGCGCGGCAGAACCGGGTAGTTCCTGATGGCGCATGGCATGGCGCACGCGTTGATGGGTCATGGCTGGAAGCTATCGCCCCTACGAACCTGACCAAGTGATGCTGCTGCCAGCGGCGCCGCAGGACTGGCTGCCGGCAGGGCACCTGGCTCACTTCATCAACGACACGGTCGACGCGCTGGACCTCAAGGCGTTCTACGCACGCTTTGAGGGCGGCGGCTCGCGCAACCAGCCGTTCCACCCGGCGATGATGGTCAAGGTGCTGGTCTACGCCTACGCCACGGGCGTGTTCAGCTCGCGCAAGATCGAGCGCCGGCTGCACGAAGACTTGGCGTTTCGGATGCTGGCGGCGGGCAACTTCCCGCGCCATCGCACGATCTGCGACTTCCGGGCGTTCCACCTGAATGAACTGTCGGACCTGTTCGTGCAGGTGGTCAGGCTCGCCCGCGAGATGGGCCTGGTCAAGCTGGGCACGGTGGCCATCGACGGCACCAAGCTCAAGGCCAACGCCAGCCGCCACAAGGCGATGAGCTACGAGCGCATGAAGCAGGCCGAGGCTGAACTCAAGGCGCAGATCGACGCGCTGCTGGCAAGCGCCAAGGCCACCGACGAGGCTGAAGTCAACGAGCCGGAACTGGACCTGCCCGCCGAGATCGAGCGGCGCGAGGCGAGGCTCGAGGCCATCCGCGAAGCCCGTGAACGCCTGGAGCAGCGCCAACGCGAGGCGGACCTCGAACGCGGCCGCAGCGACGACGACGACCGCCGCCCGCGTGGCCCGGATGGCAAGCCCAAGGGCGGACGCTACAAGCGCGAGTTCGGCGTGCCCGAGGACAAGGCGCAGGAGAACTTCACCGACCCGGACAGCCGGATCATGAAGCGAGCCGGTGGCGGGTTCGACCCGGCGTACAACGCGCAGACCGCGGTGGACGAGGCCGCGCACATCATCGTGGCGGCTGAACTGGACAACGTGGCACCGGACGCGAACTGGCTGCTGCCGATGATCCAGGCGGTGGGCGACAACCTGGGCGAGCTGCCCGAACTCGGTCTGGCCGACGCGGGCTACCGCAGCGAAGACAACCTGAAGAACGCGCCGATCGAGGTGGTGGTAGCACTGGGCCGCGAAGGAAAGGAGCACGCCGAGGTCGACGCCCGGCAGTACCCGCACACCGCGGCGATGGCCGCCAAGCTCAAGACACAGCAAGGCCAGGCGGCCTACCGCAAGCGCAAGTGGATTGCCGAGCCGCCCAACGGCTGGATCAAGAGCGTATTGGGGTTCAGGCAGTTCAGCATGCGAGGACTGCACCGGGTGCGAGCCGAGTGGAAGCTCGTGTGCATGGCGCTGAACCTGCGGCGCATGGCGGTGTTGAGCGCAAGCTGATCCGCGGCGGGGCGGTCGTCAGACTGACTGGAGCCTCCCTCCTGGAGGGAGGCTGGAGGGTGCGGTCCAACAAGCTGGAGCTCCCTCACGGAGGGGGCTCGGGGGAGCCGTGCGTAAAGCCGCAGCCTAGGAGGCTGGGCGGCTTCTGCCGCGCAGACTCCTAGGCGCTGTCGCCCATCTGCGACTGCAGCCAGTTCGGCTCACCCACCTTGGCGACGAGTTCGATCTGCGTCTCGAGGTGGTCGATGTGTCCCTCGGTGTCGTCCATGATGGCTTGCAGCAAGTCGCGCGACACGTAGTCGCGCACCGACTCGCAGTGCGCGATGGCGTCCTTCAGCACGGCATGCGCACCCTGCTCGGCCTTGAGGTCGCAATGCAGGATCTCGACCGCCGACTCGCCGATCAGCAGCTTGCCCAGGTCCTGCAGGTTGGGCAGGCCGTCGAGCACGAGGATGCGGTCCACCAGCCTGTCGGCATGTTTCATCTCCTCGATCGACTCTTCGTACTCGTGCTTGGCCATCCGAGCGAAGCCCCAGTTCTTCAGCATGCGGTAGTGCAGGAAGTACTGGTTGATCGCGGTGAGTTCGTTCTTCAACTGGAGATTGAGGTATTCCAGCACCTTGGCGTCGCCTTGCATCGCGGTTTCCTTGTTGTTGTGGGTGCTGGAATTGTCGGCGCCGCGACGCCCGCCTGAAAGAAACCGGGCTGACGACTCCGGTGCTCGAATCGCGACGCGTTCGTGCTTCGATTGAGCTTGACGGGCCGGATTCTCGCGGGAGCATGGAGCATCCCCAACCCGCGAAGGAACGCCGATCATGGCCGAAGCGAACGTCACCGTGTACGGCGGCAGCGCCGCGCCCACGCTGCTGGGCCAGGGCCCGGCCCGCATCCCGACTGGCGGCAAGATCCGCGCCGGCATCAAGGTGCTCACGCGCAAGGCGGCCGAGCATCCGCAGGCCAGGGCGCTCTACGAGCAAGGGGTTGCCGCGGGCCAGTCGTTCGAGCAGATCGAGCGCGCGATCAGCGAAGCGCTTCCCCAGCTCGAAACGCCGCTCATACCGCGCAACGTGGCCTGGTTCACCGTGCGGCCGCAGGACTTCGCCAATCCGCAGGTCGCGCACCAGATCATGGACGCATACGGCGAGGACCGCGGCGAGGGCTGCAAGCTGTATCGCTTCCCCGTGGTCTTTCCGTCGGACCACTGGCAGACCGTGATGCCGCACGAACTCGCCGCCTGGGGCACCCACGACAAGCACTACTGGTCGCAGTACACGCCGGACGGCCGCCAGCGCCACTGCATGTGCCACGCGCCCGTGCCCACCGACGAGACCGGCCGGCGCACGATCCGCATCTTCGGCGGGCGCAAGACCATGCGGCGCGATGCCAACGGCGGGTTGTGCGAGCCCGAGGTCTGCCCGGAGTACCAGCGGCGCCAGTGCAACCTGAGCGGTCGATTCCTGTTCTTCATTCCGGGCATCCGCGCGATCACCGCGTTCGAGCTGCACACCAACAGCTTCTACGCGATGAACGCGGCGATCCAGAAGTTCGAGACGATCGGCTTCCTGCGTGGTGGGCGCATCTCGGGCTTCCTGGACCGGCAACGCACGCCGTTCTTCATCACCAAGAAGCTGATGGAGGTGACGCATATCGACGAGCAGGGTCGGGCGGTGCGGGTGCCGCAGTGGATCATCGACCTGGAAGCACCAGTGGACGTGGCGGCGCTGCTGCGCGAGCACGACGACGCCGAAACCGTCATCGCGCAGGCGGAGATCGCGACGCAGGTGCTGGACGCTCCAGCTTCCGCCGAGGCGAACTCCGCGCGGGCTGCGGCCAGGCAGGCCGCGGGCGCCGAGCCGGCGGCGACGGGCGCGTCATCACACCCGACGCTGCAGCAGGTGCTGGAGCGCGCGCGTGCATGCGGCCTCGACGCCGAGCGCTACCAGCGTTATGCAGCTCTGCGCTGGGGCGCGGGCTGGAAGCTCAATCCCCGCGGGCGCGCCACCGCGTGGAGGGAACTGGAACGCTATGCCAATGACCCGCACGGCTATGCCGACAAGGTGGATACCGAACTGCGCGCGCTGGCGTAGGGCGGCGGTCGCTCTTGTCGCTCTGTCGCTCTGTCGCCCTTGTCGCCTTGCCCCGGCGGCGGCGCATGCGATCGTGGGGCACACCCACTTCATCACTCGGAGGCCAGCATGATGCGCATCGCGCACTTTTCCGATCTGCACTACGGAACCAGGACGCTGCCCGAAGCCGACCGCTGCTTCGCGGCGGCGATCGACCGGGCGCGCGAGTTGGCCGTCGATGCCGCCGTGATCTCCGGCGATGCGACGGATCACGTCCTCGAGCTGCACTCGCCGGCGGCGCGAGCCCTCGCGGCGCGCGTGCGCTGCCTGGCCGACCACTGCCCGGTGCTGATGCTGCAGGGTACGCACAGCCACGAGCCGCCTGGAACTCTGGCCGTGTTCAAGCTGCTGGGCGGGCGCCATCCGGTTCATGTGTCCGAGCGCATCGAGCAGGTGGCCTTGACGGCAGATGGCCTGTGGGTGCCCTCGCTGGGCTGGCGCTTCGCCGAGATGCCGGCGGGCTCGCGGGCGGTGTTCAGCTGCCTGCCCGCGGTGAACAAGGCCCAGGTCGCGGCGACCGTTGCGGCAGAGGATGCGGCGCATGCGGTGGGCGAGCACGTGGCGGCGGTGCTGAGCGGCTTCGCACCTGGAAACCATGCGGCGCATGCGCGCGGCATCGCGACGATCGGCGTCTCGCATGGCACGGTGTTCGGCTGCGTCAGCGAACACGGGGTGCCGATGGCCGGCTTCGACCACGAGTTGACGACTGGCGCCTTGTTCGCCGCCGGCGCGAGGGCCTTCATGCTGGGGCACATCCACAAGCATCAGACCTGGTCGCGCGACGGGGAGGCGGGGCCGCAGCGCATCGCCTACGCGGGATCCATCGGGCGTTTCCACCACGGCGAACTGGGCGACAAGGGATTCGTGCTTTGGAGCGTGGCAGCCGATGGCGTCGACTGCTCGCTGCAGCCCACGCCGGCGCGGCGCACCGTGGACATCATGTTTGACGGAAGGCCGGACCTGGACGCCCTGCGCGAGGCGGCGGCGGATGCCGCGGTGGCCGGTGCCAGCGTGCGCGTGCGCTGGAC
>JBASTF010000226.1:0-6572 GCA_049274755.1 Rubrivivax sp.
GCGCCGCGGTGGCCAGCAGAGGGCCCACGGCCCAGGCCGGCAGCGTGCCCACCACCACGCAGGCCAGCACCAGCAGTTCCACCGGCACACGCATCCAGTGCACCGGTTCGTGCGGCACACGCGGGCAGTCGGGCGGTGCGCCGAAAAACACGTCGTGCCCGAAACGCAGCGAATACACCACGGCGAACATGCCGGCCAGCGTGGCCAGCGCCGGCAGGCCGTACCCGATGGCCGGGCTGGCACTGACGAACACGGTCTCGGCGAAGAACATCTCCTTGCTGATGAAGCCGTTGAGCAGCGGCACGCCGGCCATCGCCGCGCAGGCCACGATGGCCAGGGTGCCGGTGATGGGCATGCTGCGGAACAGGCCGTCGAGCCGGCGCATGTCGCGTGTGCCGGTTTCGTGGTCGATGATGCCCACCGACATGAACAGCGAGGCCTTGAAGGTCGCGTGGTTCATCATGTGGAAGACCGCGGCCACGGCGGCCAGCTGGCTGTTCAGGCCCAGCAGCAGTGTGATCAGGCCCAGGTGGCTGATCGTCGAATAGGCCAGCAGCCCCTTCAGGTCGTTCTGGAACATCGCCGCGTAGGCACCCAGCAGCAGCGTGGCCAGGCCGGCGCCGCCGACGATCCAGAACCAGGCGTCGCTGCCGGCCAGCACCGGCCACAGCCGCGCCAGCAGGAAGACACCGGCCTTCACCATCGTCGCCGAGTGCAGGTAGGCCGACACCGGCGTCGGCGCCGCCATCGCGTGCGGCAGCCAGAAGTGGAAGGGGAACTGCGCGCTCTTCGTCAGCGCGCCCAGCAGCACCAGCGTGAGCGCCAGTGGGTACAGCGCATGGGCGCGCACGGTGTCGCCCGCCGCCAGCACCACGTCCAGGTCCAGGCTGCCGACGATGTGGCCCAGCAGCAGCACGCCGGCCAGCAGGCACAGGCCGCCGGTGGCGGTGACGGTGAAGGCCATGCGTGCACCGCGGCGCGCGTCCTTGCGGTGGGTCCAGTAGCCGATCAGCAGGAAGCTGAAGACGCTGGTCAGTTCCCAGAACACCACCAGCTGCACCAGGTTGCCCGACAGCACCACACCCAGCATCGCGCCCATGAAGCCCAGCAGCAGCGAGTAAAAGCGCGCGGCCGGGTCGTCGGGCGACAGGTAGTAGCGGGCGTAGACGATGACCAGCACGCCCATGCCGCTGACCAGCATCGCGAACATCCATGCGAAGCCGTCGATGCGCAGCACGAGATCGATGCCCAGGCTGGGAATCCAGCGTGCACGTTCGACCAGCACGGCGCCATCGCGGACCTCTGGGTAGAGCAGGGCGAGTGGCACGGCCACGCCGGCGGCCACCAGCGCAGCCCACAGCGATTCGAGGTTGCGGGCGTTGGTTGGCAACAACGCGGCAACCACGCTGCCCAAGAAGGGCAGCAGGAGCAACAGGAACAAGGACATGGGCCGAGTCTAGGCGAGCCCCGTGTCGCGTTCCCGCAGGCGGGCCGGGGTTTTCGCCGCAGCCTCGCCATGTTGCCGCCGGCGCGGCCGAAGGTCTTCTCTGGAGATGACGCTGGTCGGCAAGGCTGGCCAACGGATGACGTTGGACCACACCTGGGGAACATCGAATCGAAGCAAGGCGGGCTCCTGGGGCCGGGTTCTGCGCGGCCTACAACGTCGAGCTCAGAAGAAGGGATAGGGCCCGGGATGCGCCCCGATGTCGCTGGTGTGGCTGACCAGGCCGTGCTGCGGCTGCCACAGGTGCAGCAGGCAGGCCGAAGGCCCTGCGTAGGACTGCGGGCTGGCGTCGGCGCGGAACTGCAGGGCGATCTGCGTCGTCGTGCTCGGGCAACTGGCCACCACGGTGCCGGCCCAGCGGCGGAACATCGGGCGGTGCACATGGCCGCAGAGCACGGCCTCGATGTTGTCGAAGCCCGCCACCACGGCGGCCAGCGCCTCCTGCTCGATGTAGCGGTAGTCGTCGAGGTAGGGGATGCCGCTGACGAAGGGCGGGTGGTGCAGCAGCAGCAGCGTGGGCTTGTCGCGGTCCGCCGCCAGCGTGCGCTGCAGCCAGGCCAGCCCCTGTGCATCGACATGGCCGTGGTGCTGCCCGGGTGGGCAGGAGTCCAGCGCAACGATGCGCACCGGGTGCGTGTCGACGCAGTAGTGCAGCGGGCCAGTCGCCGGCAGGTAGCGATGCCCGGCAAACGCATCGAGAAACGCCGGCCGGCTGTCGTGGTTGCCGGGCAGCACGAGCAGCGGCGCCTGCAGCGGCTGCAGCAGTTCGGTCACCATCGTGTATTCGTCGGGCCGGCCCTCGTCGACCAGGTCGCCGGTCAGCAGCACCAGGTCGGGCCGGCGGTCGAGCGCATTCAGGTGCCGCACGGCTTCCGACAGCATGTGGTTCGAATCGACGACACCGCGGTACAGCTGGCCGCGAGGCCGCACGTGCAGGTCCGACAGCTGCGCGATCAGCACCCGGCGCTCCCGGTCTGCCGCAGCTGGAAGACATTGCCCTCGGGGTCCCAGCCGTCGAGATGCGTGGCGCCGCGCCACGACCAGGCGGCGGCCGGTGGCTTGAGGCCGCCGCCCAGGCGTTCGATCACGGGCCGCAGGGCTTCGACGTCCGGCACCGGGAAGGCGAGTTTGATCGGCGTGTCTTCGCGCAGCGCGGGCGGCTCGGCGATGTGGATCTGGGCCGCGATGGCGGCCGGCGCCTGCACCACGACCAGTTCGATGCTGCCGGATGCCAGCAGCACGAACCCGGCCTCCTCGATCTGCCGCGGCAGCGCCAGCACCTGTTCGTAGAAGCCGGCGAGGCGCTGCGCCTGTCGGGCGTACAGCGTGGCGGCAATTGCGTGGGCCACGGCAGGCTCCCGCTTCACTTCTTCTTCGGGCGGATGAGGGTGCGCTGGAACCAGGCCTCGTTCATGCGGGTCAGGAAACTCGCCGTGATCGGGAACCCGGCCTTGTCGCCGATCACGGCCTCGGCGCCGCAGCGCGGGCACAGCGCCGTCTGGTTGGCGATGGCCTTGGGGTCGTTCATGTTGTGCATGTCCAGGCCGGTCCAGGCCACGACCTCGGCCGGCGGGAAGATCTGCAGGCAGCTGCAGCAGCCGCAGGCCTTGCTGGCCTCGATCTGCACGAAGTTGTTCGTCGTGTAGCGGTAGGCTGCGAGCAGTTCGTTCATGGGGTCATCCGCCTTGCGAGAGCCGACATTCTGCTAGACGCCGATGGCCCAGCGCAGCACGCCGACGAACAGGGCCGCGGCCAGCCAGGCGCCGATGCGCTGCAGCAGCGGCTTGTCCAGCGAGCCGTCGCGCGGCTGCTGGCTGCGGTCGAAGCCGACGACGAAGGCATGTGCGGGCAGGGCGACGACCAGCAGCATCGCGATCATCAGCTCGACGGTGCCACCGCTGGCCGCGCCGCCGAGCCTGGCCCACAGGAACGGGCCCAGCAGGGCGGCCACCGCGCCGGCGAGTGCGGCGGTCAAGGGGCTCGGGCTGATCCTCACGCGTCGGCCCTTGCGGCGTCCTGGGCCTCGACGAAGGCCTTGCGGAAGGCCATCGGGTCGGCGATGCCGGCGATCGGCGCATGTGCGGTGCCGGTGCCCGAGACGACCAGGGTGCCATGGTTGAGCAGCCGCCCCAGGACGGACTGTTCCACCTCGATGCTCTCGACGCGGTTGATGTTCACCTCGATGGTCTTGCGCCGCACAAAGCCGTGTTTGACGATGAGGCGGCGTGTCGTGACCGCGAGTTCGGTGGACTTCAGCCGCACATAGGCGATGGCCCAGAAAACCAGGCCCAGTCCAAACGCCGGCAGCAGCACCAGGCCCAGCGCCAGCAGGTGCCAGACCGACCACAGGCTCAGCCGCCCTTCGTGGAGAAGGCGTTCACCGCTGACGAGGGCATCTTCGACGTAGCTGGGCATGGGGTGTGGTTTGGTCGGGTCAGGTCTAGTGTAGGAGCAGCGCCGGCGCCATGCCGGCAGCGCGGCCGGGCCGTTTCGAAGAGGCTGGACATCGGTGGCGGGCTAACGTGCCTTGCGCATGGCAGCCAGTTGCTCGCGCAGCCAGCTGCCGGCCTGCACCGGCGCCGCGTCACCACACTGCACGAGGTAGGGTCGCCCGCTGACGCTGCTTTGTGATGCCGCCTGCTGGATGAAGTCTTCGGTGGACTGCAGCGCACCCTTGTCTTCGAGGTAGGCCCGCTTGCGCGACAGGTGCTGCACGGCGTCGTCGCCCGAGTACCAGCTGCCGTTGCGGTTGAAGCGGCAGCCGGCGCTGCGCAGGCGCGACAGCAGCCGGTCGACCTCGGCGCGCACCTCGGGCGCCGTTGCCGCCTGCACGGCGGACAAGGTGCCCAGCAGGCCGGTGAGCAGCAGGGTGCAGACAACGCGGCGCCGGCGCATCGCTTCAGGCCGCATCTGTCGGGTCGCCCAGCCTGCGGTTCAACGCCGCCATCGCGTACCTGCCGCCGGGCTTCAGCCGTTCTTCGAGCTGGGGTGCGGCCGCCTGCACGGTGCGGCGCAGGGCGTGGGCATGGCTGTGCTGCCCGCCCGAGAGGCAGCCGATGCACGCGCCGGGCGTCGTCGCCGTCGTCAGCGCCATCTTCATCGCTGCCGGCTCCGGGTTCAGGCCGCGGCCGGCGGCGCCTGTGGGGGCTGCGGCGGCTGGGGCTGTTTGTCGACCCGGGGCAAGGCCGGGTCCAGGCAGGCCCAGGCCGGTGCACTGGTCGTCCAGATGTTGGCCACCGGGCGCACCGACGAGGGCTCGTCCAGCGTGCCGATGCGCACGACGGTCAGGCCCACGCGCCCGGTCGAGTCGGCGAACAAGTGGCTGCCGCAGCGGGCGCAGAAGCGCCGGCGCACCTGGTTGCCGCTGTCGCCGCTGCTGACGTACTCGGCAGGGCTGCCGCTGATCTCGATGGCCGCGCTGGGGAACAGCGCGTTGGCCGTGCCGTTGGAGGCGATGTGCTGGCAATCGCGGCACCAGCAGATGCGCGCGACGGCAGGCTCGGCCGTCAGGCGGTAGCGGACGGAGCCGCAGAGACAGCCTCCGGTGCGTTCAGGCATGCGCAACCTCGTCGAATGGTTGTTGTTCGGTGCACCGCAGGATAGACCAAGCGGCCCGCCGCTCAGACGCCAGCCGGCCGCCATCCGCTGGCCAGCAGCGACTGCAGCGGCGGGAACAGCGGCCCGCTCCTGTGGCGGCTTGCTGCTGTCCCATTGCGGGCCGAGCTTGATCTCGACGGCGAACAAGGACAGTTCGGCAGCGCCGGCCGCAGCCCTTGCCGCCTGCGCCTGCGCAGGTCCGAACGCACACAGCAGCAGGGTGAGCGGCAGGCGGGCCAGGATGCGGTCGAGCTCTGTCGTCGTCTCCCGAACTCAGGCCGCGTCTCTGGCGGCCAGCAGTTGCGCGATGAAGGGCTCGCCGCGCTTGAGCAGCAACTGCAGTGTGCCGGCCTGGCCATTGCTCTGGACATAGCTGACCTCCACGGCCCTGGCGAAACCACCCCCCAGGTCCACGGCCTTGCGCACCGACTTCAGCGCGATGCGCTTGTCCAGGTCGTAGATCTCCGGCATGAAACCCAGCGTGAACGGGAACTGCGGCGTGACCAGCAGTTCCTGCGCCGTGATCTGCACCTGCAGGCAGTTGCGTGCCGTCGACAGCCTGGCCATCAGGCCGGTGCCCGAGCGGCCCGAGGCCCAGCGTTCGACGAACTGCGCGCCGGGCCGGGGCCGCGCAAACAGGCCTTTGCGCGAGCCGATGCGGTAGGCGATGGAGCCGGCGAACCAGGCGAAGATGAGCAGGGCCCAGAAGCCGGCAGAGAGTTGGTCCACGGGTGAGGTCCTGGTGTTGCGGGTGTCAGGCCGCCGGGCCACGAGGCCCACCAGCCAGTGCGTGCAGCTTCAGCACCGTGGCCCAGTTGCGTGTGGTGACGGTTTTGCCCACCTTGCCGAGCAAGGCCTCGCCGACCCTGCTTTGCAGCAGCCCCTGGGGGCAGTGCAGGAAGGCCGCCACGTCGGTGACGACAAAACGCTCCGGCGCTTCGGCCAGGCTTTGCAGCGGCAGCAGGGCCTGCAGCGTGGCGGCATCGGCCGCGAAGGCAACCAGGAACCGCGACTGGTCGGCTTCTGGGGGCGGCATCGGGTTGGCGTCGATGATGGTGCGCAGTTCCGCTGCGGACTTCACGACGGCCGGTGTGATCACACCCAGCCTGTGCTGCAGTGCCGCGGCAATGGCGGCGGCATGTCTGGTGGTCGAACGGCCCGCGCTGCTGAACACGGCATTGCCGCTGTTCAGCAGCGTCGTCACCTCGGTGTGGCCCAGGTCTTCCAGCAGCGTCTTGAACTCGGCCATCGGCACCCGGTTGCCCTTGCCGACGTTGACGCCACGGAGCAGAACAACGAAGCGCGGCATCGCTGTCAAAGCCCTGCGCAGACGCTGTGCACCGCACGGTCCAGTCGCAGCAGCTTGCCGCTGCCCGGCGTGCGTGCCGGGCTGCTGGCAAGCGCAACAAGAGACGGCGGCATCAGGGCAATCGGAACGACACGGGGCATGGCTGCATTGTGGCGCCGGTTC
>JBASTF010000227.1:0-8137 GCA_049274755.1 Rubrivivax sp.
GCTGGATGGGCGAGAGCCGCGTGCGCAAGGCGCGCGACATCCTCGTCGCGCGGCACATGCCGGTGTTCCGCACGCCCGAAGGCGCTGTCGACGCCTTCAACAGCATCGCCAGCTTCTACCGCAACCAGCAGCTGTTGCAGCAGACGCCGCCGCCGCTGTCGCACCTGAACGAACCCGACACCGAAGGCGCGCGGCTGCTGATCGAAGGGGTGCTGGCCGAGCGCCGCAAGGTGCTGACCGAGATGGAGAGCAAGGCGCTGCTGGCGGCCTTCCACATCCCCGTCACACGCACGATGCTGGCGCGCAATGCCAACGAGGCCATGCTGATCGCCAGCCAGCTGGGCTACCCGGTGGCGCTGAAGATCGATTCACCCGACATCAGCCACAAGAGCGACGTGCAGGGCGTGGCGCTGGCCGTCGCCAGCGCCGCCCAGGTGCGCGACCGCTATGGCGAGATGATGGAGGCCGTGACGCAGGCCCTGCCCACGGCACGCATCAACGGCATCACGGTGCAGCCGATGGCCGGCCGCCAGCGCCACCGCGGCAAGGCGCGCGAGGTCTACGTGGGCCTGAGCAGCGACGAACCCTTCGGCCCCGTCATCACCTTCGGCGCGGGCGGCACGATGGTGGAGCTGATCGCCGACCGCGCCATCGAGCTGCCGCCGCTGAACCAGTTCCTGGCCCAGCACCTGATCGAGCGCTCGCGCGTCGCCGAGATGCTGGGTGAATGGCGCGGCGCGCCGGCCGCCGACGTCGAGGCGCTGGAGCAGGTGCTGCTGCGCGTCAGCGAGATGGTCTGCGAGCTGCCGCAGCTGCGCGAGATGGACATCAACCCCATCATCGTCGACGACAGCGGCGCCGTCGCGGTCGACGCCCGCATCGTCGTCGACCATGCGCCGTCCACCCAGGGCAGCTACAACCACCTGGCCATCCTGCCCTACCCGGCCAGCCAGGAACGGGAGTGGCCGCTGAAGGGTGGCGGCCTGTACACGATGCGGCCGATCCGGCCCGACGACGCCGAGATGCTGCAGGCCTTTGTGCGCGGCCTCAGCGACGAAAGCCGCTATTTCCGCTTCGCCAGCACCATGCCCGAGCTGCCGGCGCGCATGCTGGCGCGCTACACGCTGATCGACTACGACCGCGAGATGGCCCTGGTGGCGGTGGCGAAGGACAGCGGCCGCATGCTCGGCGTCTCGCGCTACATCACCAACCCCGACCAGACCAGCTGCGAGTTCAGCCTGGCCGTGGCCGACGAGTTCAAGGGCCAGGGCCTGGGCTCGCGGCTGATGCTCAGCATCATCGAGAGCGCAAGAGCGCGTGGCCTCAGCGAAATCGACGGCCTGATCCTGGCGAACAACAGCAACATGCTGCGGCTGATGGCCAGCCTGGGCTTCACCGTCCAGCCGTTTCCGGAAGACCCGGACTTCAGGCTGGCGACCAAGGTCTTGTAGCTGCCGGTTCCGGCCCGGCCTTTCGTCGGCCCGGCTCACCGTTCACGACGCCGATGCAACCGTTTCGTCGCATGGGGGCGCATTTCGCGCCGCCGGGGCGCTACGCTCGCACCTTCAAATTCCTTCGTCCCGCGGCAACGTGGCCGCAACGACCGAACAACGACACCACCCATGCGCCACATCCTCTCCGTCCTCGTGCTCGCCGGCCTGTTGGCCGGCTGCGGCAGACCTGCCGACAAGGCCGCGCCCGGCCAGCCGGCCGCCAAGGCCGCCACGACCCTGCTGCTGTCCGCCGAGGACTTGCTGACGCTGCAGACCAGCCAGCTCGCCAGCGGCCCCGTCATCACCGGTTCGCTGCAGCCCGAACGCCGCGCCGACCTGCGTGCCGAGGTCGCGGCCGTGGTGCTGCAGGTGCTGAAGGACAACGGCGAACCGGTGAAGGCCGGCGACCTGCTGGTGCGCCTGGACGACACCGCCATCCGCGACAGCCTGGCCTCGGCCGAGGAAACCGTGCGTGCGTCGACGCAGGCCTTCGAGCAGGCCGAGCGCAGCGCGCAGCGGCTGAAGACGCTGCAGGCCCAGGGCATGAGCTCGACGCAGGCGCTGGAAGACGCCGAGGTGCGGCGCAACAACGCGCAGAGCGACCTGGTGGCGGCCAAGGCGCGTGTGGTCTCGGCACGCCAGCAGCTGCAGCGCACCGGCGTGCGCGCGCCGTTCGACGGTGTCGTCAGCGAACGCCGCGCCTCGGTGGGCGACACGGTGCAGGTGGGCAAGGAACTGGTCAAGGTGATCGACCCGCGCAGCATGCGCTTCGAAGGCCTGGTCTCGGCCGACCGCATGGCCGAGCTGAAGGTCGGGCAGGCGGTGGGCTTCCGCGTCAACGGCGTGGCGCATGGCGAGTTCGCCGGCAAGGTGCGGCGCCTGGACGCCACGGCCAATGCCACGACACGCCAGGTCGAGGTCATCGTCGACTTCGTCAAGCCCGCCGACGCACCGCGGGTGGCCGGCCTGTTTGCCGAAGGCCGCGTCGAAACCGGCAGCGCGCAGGCGCTGATGCTGCCCGAAGCAGCCCTGCTGCGCGCCGGCGACGCCGCCCATGCCTGGCGCGTGAACGGCGGCACGCAGACCATCAGCAAGGTGGCGCTGACGCTGGGCGAACGCGATGCACGCAGCGGCGAGGTGCCGGTGCTGAAAGGCCTGGTGACGGGCGACCGTGTGCTGCGCCGGCCGGGCAGCGGCCTCGTCGATGGCCAGAAGTTCGACATTGCCAAGGCCGTCGCGGCGTCGTCGGCCGCAGGGACGGTGACACCAGCGGCCGCTTCCGCAGCCAAGTGAGGCGACAGCACCATGTTCCTCTCCGAGTTCAGCATCAAGCGGCCGACGGCGATGATCGTCATCATCATCGGCCTCATGGCCCTGGGCCTGCTCGCGCTGTCCAAGCTGCGTGTCAACCAGATCCCCGACGTCGAGCAGCCGGTGCTCACGGTCAACATCCCCTACCCCGGCGCCAGCCCCGACACGGTCGAGCGCGAGGTCATCAACCGCATCGAGAAGGCGCTGCAAGGCATTGCCGGCGTCGACCAGCTGCGCTCGACGGCCAGCGAAGGCAGCGCCTCGCTGGTGCTGATCTTCAACTTCGACAAGGACATGGTCATCGCCGCCGACGAGGTGCGCAATGCCATCGCCTCGGTGCGCTACAAGCTGCCGGTGGAAATGCGCGAGCCGGTGCTGCAGCGCCTGGACCCGGCCGCCCAGCCCATCATGCAGCTGGCGCTGTCGTCGAACGCACAAAGCCATGCCGCGATCTCGCGCCTGGCCGAAGACCAGCTGGCCGACAAGTTCCGCGGCATCCCCGGCGTGGCCGTCGTCAATGTCAACGGCTCGTTGAAGCGTGAGCTCTCGGTGCTGCTGCGTTCCGAGAAGCTGCGCGAATACGAGGTCAGCGTCACCGACGTCGTCTCGGCGCTGCGCGCGCAGAACGCCACGGCGCCGGTGGGCAAGGTGCGCGGCACGCTGGAAGACCAGAGCATCCGCCTCGTCGGCCGCATCGAAAGCCCGTCCGAGTTCGGCCAGATCGTCATCAAGCGCCGCGGCAGCGAACTGGTGCGGCTGTCGCAGGTGGCCACGGTGCAGGACGGTTTTGCCGAGGTCTCCAGCTTCTCGGTGCGCAGCGGCCACCCGAACGTCGGCCTGTCCATCACCCGCACACGCGAAGCCAGCACCGTCAGCGTCGCCGCGGCCATCCACAAGGAAGTCGAGGCCGTCAAGAAAACGCTGCCGGCCGGCACCACGCTGGAAGTCACACGCGACGGTGGCGACGAAGCGCAGAGCAGCCTGAACAACGTCGTGCACGCCCTGGTCTTCGGCGCCGGGCTCACGGTGTTCGTGGTCTACGTGTTCCTGAACTCCTGGCGCTCGACGCTGATCACCGCACTGTCGCTGCCCACCTCGGTGGTGGCGGCTTTCATCGCGGTGTGGCTGTGCGGCTTCACGCTGAACTTCATGAGCCTGCTGGGCTTGAGCCTGGCCATCGGCGTGCTGATCGACGATGCCATCGTCGTGCGCGAGAACATCGTGCGCCACATGGAGCAGCTGGGCGAAGACAGGCGCACCGCGGCGCTGAACGGCACGGCCGAGATCGGCTTGGCGGTGGCGGCCACCACCTTCTCCATCGTCGCCGTGTTTGTGCCCGTGGCCTTCATGCCCGGTGTCAGCGGCGAGTGGTTCCGGCCCTTCGGCGTCACCGTCGTCGCGTCGGTGCTGGTCAGCCTGTTCATCAGCTTCACGCTGGACCCCATGCTCTCGGCCTACTGGGGCGACCCGGCGGGCCACCACCTGGAGCCCAAGCGCGGCATCAGCCGCTGGCTGCAGAAGTTCAACGACTGGTTCGACCACCAGGCCGACCGCTACGGCCGCGTCATCGCCTGGGCCCTGCACCACCGGCGCTGGATGGTGGTGTTTGCGCTGGCCAGCCTGGCCGGCGCGCTGTTCCTGCAGGCCAGGTTCGGCGGTTCGAGCTTCCTGCCGGCCTCCGACGCCGGCACCATCGCCGTGGAGATCCGCACGCCCTCGAGTTCCAGCCTGGAATACGCGCGGCTGAAGGTCGAGGCCGCGGCGACGCTGGCGCGCACGCTGCCCGAGGTGAAGGCCACGAACAGCTTCGTGAACCCGGGCGGCGGCCGCATCTACGTCGACATCGGCAAGAGCACGCAGCGCAAACGCTCGGCCGAACAGCTGGCCAAGGAGCTGCGCACGATGACCGCACGCCTGGTCGGCGCCGAATACACCGTGCTCGACGACCTGAACAACGGCGCGCAGAAGCCGGTGCAGATCCGCTTCACCGGGCCCGACTCGCGCAAGCTGCTGGAGATCACCAACGAGTTCATGGCCAAGCTGCGCCAGGTGCCGGGCGCGGTGGACGTGGGCTTGTCGGAACAAGACCCGCAGAACGAGATGAAGATCGAGCTCGACCGCGGCCTGGCCAACACGCTGGGCATCAGCGTCAACGACGCGGCCCAGGCCCTGCGTGTGGCCTTTGCCGGCGTCGAGGTCGGCGACTGGGTGGACCCGACCGGCGAGACCCGCGACGTCTCGGTGCGCCTGCACCCCGACGACCGCGTCGACGCCAGCAACATCGAACGCCTGCCGATCGCCGTCAGCGGCAGCAACCGCATGGTGCCGCTGGAGCAGATCGCCACCGTCACGATGGGCAAGGGCCCGAGCCAGATCCAGCACAACGACGGCAAGCGCACGATCAGCGTCGCCGCCAACGCCCAGGGCCGCAGCCCCGGCGAGGTGACGGCCGACGCGCTGAAGCTCGCGCGGGCCATGGACTACCCGGCCGGCTACGGCCTGGAACTGGCCGGCGCCTCGCGCGACCAGCAGGAGGTCTTCCGCGAGATGTTCATCGCGCTGATCTCGGGCATTGCGCTGATGTACCTGATCCTGGTGATGCAGTTCGGCAGCTTCACGGCGCCGCTGGCGGTGATGCTGTCGCTGCCGCTGAGCCTGATCGGGGTCGTGCTGGCCCTGCTGCTGACCGGCGGCACGCTGAACCTGATGAGCTTCATCGGCGTCATCATGCTGATGGGCCTGGTGGCGAAAAACGCCATCCTGCTGCTGGACGCTGCGCGTGTGCGCGAAGCCGAGGGCATGGACCGCGAAGAAGCGCTGATGGCCGCCGGCCGCAAGCGCCTGCGCCCCATCCTGATGACGACGTTTGCGCTGATCGCCGGCATGCTGCCGGTGGCCATCGGCGTCGGCGAAGGCGGCGAGTTCTACCGGCCGATGGCCGTGGCCATCATCGGCGGCACCATCACCAGCACGCTGCTGACGCTGCTGGTCATTCCCAGCTTCTACGACAGCATCGAGACCAGCCGTGACCGCATGATCGCCAAGTTCCGCAAGCGTGATGCACGCTGGAACACCTTGCTGGCCTTCATCGTCACCGGGCTGGAAGCGGTGGCCACGCTGTTCGGGCTGCGCTGGGTGTGGCGGCTGCTGGCCGGTGGCGTGAACCGGCTGCGCGGGCGGCGTGTGCAGCCGGCCTGAGTTTCAGCGCTTCAACACCTTGGCCACCGGCGCCGGACGCAGCCTGAAGGCGTCCGGCATGCCCGAGCCCAGCAGCGGGCGCAGGTACAGGCGGAAGGCATCGGTGACGTCGGTGCCCGAAGCTGCGATGAATTCGTCTTCCATCGTGCGTGTTTTGCCGGCCACCGCAGCCAGTGGCAGCAGCTCGTAGTCCACCGAATAAAAGCCGGTGCGCTTGATGGCCACCGAGCCGTCGCGGTCGCCCCACAGCGCAAACTGCACGGCTTTTTCGCCGACCTCGCGGGCTTCGCGCTGGTCGACGTCGCTGGTGCAGCCGATGAAACTGCGCTGCAGGTAGCCGAAGGTGTCGCCGCGCACACGCTTGATCTGCAGCTGGTTCTTGATCTGCTCGCACAGCAGGTCGGCCAGCGCGCCGCTGCCCGAGAGCTGCACGTTGCCGTGCGCGTCCTGCTCCAGTTCGCCGGCCAGCCGCGCCAGCATGGGCACGCCGGCCGCGTCGTGGATGCCTTCGCTGACGGCGACGACGCAGCGGCCATACCGCTCGTGGGTGGACTTCACGTCGGCCAGGAAACGCTCGATCTCGAACACACGTTCGGGCAGGTAGATCAGGTGCGGGCCGTCGTCGGGGAACTTCTTGCCCAGGGCGCTGGCCGCCGTCAGGAAGCCGGCGTGGCGCCCCATCACGACACCGACGTACACCCCCGGCAGCGCCGCGTTGTCGAGGTTGGCGCCGGCAAAGGCCTGGGCGACAAAACGTGCGGCGCTGGGGAAACCCGGCGTGTGGTCGCTGCCGACCAGGTCGTTGTCGATGGTCTTCGGGATGTGCACCGCGCGCAGCGGGTAACCGGCCTTCTTCGCTTCTTCGCTGACGATGCGCACGGTGTCCGACGAGTCGTTGCCGCCGATGTAGAAGAAGTGTTCGATCTCGTGGGCGCGCAGCACCTGGAAGATCTCGTGGCAGTAGGCCAGGTCGGGTTTGTCGCGTGTGCTGCCCAGCGCCGAGGCCGGCGTGTTGGCCACCAGCTCCAGGTTGTGGCTGGTCTCCTGCGTCAGGTCGACGAAGTCTTCGTCGACGATGCCGCGCACGCCGTGGCGCGCACCGTAGACCAGGCGCACGTCGCGGCAGCGCCGCGCTTCCAGCACCACCCCGGCCAGGCTCTGGTTGATGACCGCGGTGGGGCCGCCGCCCTGGGCGACGAGGATTTTTCCGGACGGCATCGCAGGCTCCTCCTGCGGCGGATTGTGCGCCAGGGCCGTGTCAGGCCGGTGTGAGCAGGCGTTCCATCAGCTGCCGCACCGGCACGATGGCGCTGCCGAACGGCAAAGCACCGGCACCGCGGAAAAACAAACCCTTCTTGACGTCGCCGCGCAGGCCGGCGGCGAGCTGCGTGTCGATGCAGAACTGGCCCCAGCCCGGCAACCCGTCGCGCAAGCCGCATTGCGCCAGGCAGTCGAAGGCCAGGGTGCAGCGCGGCTTCTTGTGCACACTCTGCTGCAGGCGCGGCTCGGCCTTCAGGTAGTTGACCAGCCAGGGTGTGCGCACGGCACGCGCCGGCAGGCCGGCGACGCTGGTGAACTCGACGATGTCTTCGTCGCGTGCTTCGGCCAGCACACGCTTGAAAGCCGGGTCGGCGTCGCATTCGTCGGTGGCGACGAAGGGTGTGCCCAGCTGCACGGCCGCCGCGCCCAGGGCCTGCAGCTGCGCGATGTGTTCGCAACTGCGGATGCCGCCGGCAGCGATGAGCGGCACCTGGCCTTCGACACCCGCCGCACGCAGCAGGGCCAGCACCTGCGGGATGACGGTCTCGAAGTCGAAACGCGGGTCCTGCAGGTCGGCGACCTTGGCCGCACCCAGGTGGCCGCCGGCGTAGCGCGGGTGTTCGATGACGATGGCATCGGGCAGGCGCTGCTTGCGTTCCCACTTCTTCAGCACCAGCTGCACACCGCGCGCGTCGGACAGGATGGGCAGCAGCAAGGTCTGCGGAAACTCACGTGCCAGGTCGGGCAGGTCCAGCGGCAGGCCGGCGCCGACGACGATGGCATCGATGCCGGCTTCCAGCGCCTGCGTCACCGACGCGGCATAGGCGCTGACGGCGCGCATCACGTTCACCGCCAGCAGCCCGCGGCCCTGGGCC
>JBASTF010000228.1:0-2365 GCA_049274755.1 Rubrivivax sp.
GAGCCCGACAGCGCCGACAGCAGGCAGGCGGCGACGATGGCCACGTAGCCCAGGCCGCCGCGGATGTGGCCGACCAGCGCCAGCGCGAAGTTGACGATGCGGCGCGACAGGCCGCCGACGTTCATGATCTCGCCGGCAAGCATGAAAAACGGCACCGCGAGCAGCGGGAAGCTGTCGGCGCCGTTGACCAGGTTCTGCGCCAGGATCTGCGCGTCGAACAGGTCCAGGTGCCACATCAGCGCCACGCCGCAGGCCAGCAGCGCATAGGCGATGGGGATGCCAAGCGCCATGGCGGCGATCAGCGAGCCGAGGAAGATGGCGACCGTCATGCTTGTTTCCCCGGCGCCGGAGCGGCGCTTTCGCGGTCCAGGCGCTGTTGCAGCGCGGCCAGTTCGGCGGCTTCTTCCGATTCCTTGACCATCACGAGTTCGGACTCGTCGAGCTGGCCGCCGAGGGCACGCGCCGTTTCGCGCAGCAGCAGCAGCACGGCGAAGACGGCGAAGACCACGCCGGCGGCGTAGACCACGGCCATCGGCGCGCCGGTGACCGGCGCTTCGACCTCCCAGTTGATCTTCACCTGCTGCCAGGCGCCCCAGAACAGCAGGCCGGTGATGAAGATCATCAGCACCTGGCCCAGCACCAGGCACAGCTTCTTGCCCCACAGCGGCAGCCGCGACACCAGCATGTCGGTGCCCAGGTGACCGTGTTCCTTCAGCGCCACCAGCGCGCCCAGGAAGGTCAGCCAGACAAACAGCCAGCGCGAGACTTCCTCGCTGGCCGCGATGCCGGAATTGAAGACGTAGCGCAGCACGACGTTGCCGAACACCATGACGACCATCACTGCCAGGCACAGTGCGATCAGGGCTTCGAGCAGGCTGCAGAAGCGGTCGATGACCGTTTGAGCGTTCACCATGTCTCCTCGCGCCTTGTGGGTGACCGGCGCGTACCGAGATAATGTACGAACTAGTTAGTTTTTTTATGGGTACAAACCCGCAACCACTGGTGCGAGCTGGCGCCCCAAGCAGACGCCGCGGATCCGGCTCCGCCGGTCCGCCAGCGTCGCCCCCTTGAGGGGGAGCGCCGCAGGCGCTACGGGGGTGGTCTACGTCCTCACGAAGCGCACGACCATCTCGATGATGCTGTCGCGCCGCGCCACGACGGCGGCCGGCGACTCGAGGTCGCGCTGGAAGATCAGGCTGAAGGTGTGCCGGTTGGCGGTGTTGAAGAAACTCAGCGCGCTGATCGACATGTGCAGGTCGATGGCGTCCAGGCCGCTGCGGAACACGCCCGCCGCGACACCACGTTCGTAGACCTTGCGCAGGCCCTCGATGGCCGGCACGTTGAGCTTGTGGATGGCCTTGCTCTGCGCCAGGTACTCGCCGCGATGGATGTTCTCCGTCATCACCAGGCGGATGAAATCGGGGTTGGCGAGCTGGTAGTCGACGGTGAAGGCCACCAGCCGGCGCAGCGCGGCCTCGGGAGCGAGGTCGTCCAGGTGCAGGTCGGCTTCGATGGCGCGGATGCGGCGGTAGGCCTCTTCCAGCACCGCGACGTACAGGCCTTCCTTGCTGCCGAAGTAGTAGTAGATCATGCGCTTGCTGGTGCGCATGGCTTCGGCGATGACGTCGATGCGGGCCCCGGCCAGACCCTTTTCGCTGAACTCGTGGGTGGCGACATCGATGATGTCGGCCATCGTGCGTTCGGGGTCGTTGGTGCGCGAGCCGGCGGCCTTCGCCGGCGCCGCCGTCGTGCTGGTTTTCTTCTTGTTCTGTGCGGAATGTACCGTCCGGTTCATTCCATGCAGTGTAGGGGATGCGATCCCGGCGGCTCTGTGTTCGCTAAGGCTTGCCGGCCATCGTGCCGCGGCAACGTGGCGCGCCGCAGCGGCAGGGATAGTCGGCGGGGTCGGCGTCGCCGATGTCGAGCGCGTAGTCAATGAACAGCTCTTCGCCAGCGCGGATGCGGCGCCGCGCCTCGATGACGATCTGCGCGGCGCCGCCGTCGTCTTCGACTTCCACGGCCACGCAGTTCGGCGCGCAGGAGTGGTTCAGGTGGCGTGTGGCGTTACCGCCTTCGCCGCCGTCGATGTAGCTGCCATCGGACAGGCCGAAGACATAGGTCAGGCCCTGGTCCCATTCATGGTCGCCGGTTTCGCCGGGTGCGTAGCGGCGCCCATCGTAGGTGCCGATGGCGCCGCCACGTTGCAGCGGCCGTGCCGCAAAAGCACCTTGACCGTGCACGGTGCTGGGGCGGACTTCGATGGCTTCGTCGTTGTTCATGGGCACGCTCTTGCGGGGCTCGGATTCTGGCCGAGCCGATAGCAAGAGCGGGGCCTGCCCGCGCCGATCAGCAGCAGGACCAGCAC
>JBASTF010000229.1:0-5005 GCA_049274755.1 Rubrivivax sp.
GCACGGTGCTGGGCCTGCCCGAGGCCGTGCTGGGCTGGCTGCAACAGCATCTCTGAACGAAGATCGGCAACATGGACGAGATCGTCAAGGCCGCGCTGAAGAAGTGGCCCAACGTGCCGCACTGCCACGGCTGGCTGGCGCTGGACGCCCGCGGCGACTGGTACATGCGCGACGAACGCATCCAGCGCGCCGGGCCCTTCCCCACGCCCAAGGGCAGCCGCATCCTGCACGACAAGCTGCTGGCCTTCATCCACCGCAACTACGGCTGCGACGAACGCGGCGCCTGGTTTTTCCAGAACGGGCCGCAGCGTGTGTACGTCGAGCTCGAGGCCGCGCCCTTCGTCTGGCGCATCGCCGACGACCTGGCCGTCAGCGCCCACACCGGCGCACCGGCCCTCGTGCACAGTGCCTGGCTGGACGAACCGGGCCGGCTGTTCCTGCACTGCGACATCGGCTTCGGCCTCGTGCACACGCTGGACACGGGCCTGGCCGCCGAGGCCGTGGAACGTGGGCTGTGGGCGCCGGAGACCCTGCCCTTCGCCGCGATGCCGCAGCGTTTCGGCTACCTGCTGAAGCCGCAGCCGGCGTGAGTGGTCAGGTGTCTGCACCCCCAACGCTACGCAGTGCGGCGCGGCCTGGATGCAAAACGGCCGCCGTGACTTGCATCCGGCGGCCGTTCGTGGCGGAGAACCTGACTCAGTTCGCGGCGCTGGCGGCGGAAGCCGCGGCGGCGGGGGCCTTGGGCTCGTCGAACTTGGCACCGGCCTGGTTCGACATGTAGACGACGGCGCGGCCGATCTCGATGTCCGAGAAGTCGCCGCCGCCCTGGGCCGACATCGCGCCCTTGCCCTTCAGCGCCGAGGTCAGCAAGGTGTCGTAGCCGGTCTTGATGCGCGCTGCCCAGGCCCCGGTGTCGCCGAGCTTGGGTGCACCGGCGGCGCCGGCCGCGTGGCAGGCCGTGCAGACCGCCTGGTAGACCTGCTCGCCGCTGCGCAGCACGGCAGGGCCCGAGGCGTCGCGGATTTCCACCGAGCCCACAGGCTGCAGGCGGCGCGCCACGGCTTCGGCGCCGAGGCCGTCGCTGCCCGGGCCTTCCTTGCTGCCCGAGGCCACGTAGTTGGCCATCAGGATGATGACGACGATGGGCACGACAAACGACGCGACCACGGTCACGACCAGCTGCTTCGGCGTCTTGATCGGGCCTTCGTGGCTTTCTTCGTGGGCCTGGTGGCTGTCGGGGGTGTCGCTCATGGGGTCCTCTAATCCTGGCTGATCTGGGTCGGCTGGCAGGCGCAGCGCTGGCAAAACCCGTCGATTATAGGGTGGACCCTTGGCACAGGCGGCTACAATGCCGGCCTGCCGCCAGCGACCGTGGTGAAGTGGATATCATTGGGCCCTCCGAAGGCTTAGTCGCAAGTTCGATTCTTGCCGGTCGCACCACCTGCCCAGGGTGATGCACAGCCGTCCTCCATGACAAGTCAGGCATAAGTTGGCGTTATTGACGCCATATGCCTTACAGCAAGCTCAGCCGCCATTTAGCTTAGCCTGGGGCTGACGACCCCATCCCCCTCTGGAAGCGGCTCTCCGCTCAGCCAAGGCTGGCCACACAACTTTCGTCGGACTTTGCCCCGCGAGTCTCTTACAGAGCCAGCCTGGCTTGACGATCGCCAGCCGCTTTCTTGACCCGCTGCACAGCCGCGTCGACGCCACTCAAGAAATCAGATCCCATTCGACGGGCCATGGCTGGATACCGCGTGGTTCGATCCCCCAGTCCGATACGCATGAGAGCAAGCACTGCCGCGGCAGTTTCAGGCTGGACAACATGGGAGAACTGCAGGCTGCCGCCCGATCCTACGGACGAAGCATTTCTGCGCGTCAACCGCTTGTTGCTGCCGATCAGCCGCATGGCGACCGCTTCAGCCTCCTGGATCATCTTCTGTTGGCGTAGAACAACTTCCGCCGCCTTTCGTTCCCTCGTAGCGCGTCGGACCTGATCGTAAAGATCACCATGCCGCGCGAGCGTCGAAATATCAACTCTTAGGCGCTGCGCCACCTGAGTCACTGACTCGTTGTTCTCCAGCGCATCGCTCAGTGCCTGTCGAACCGCGACGTGGTCCACCGGAACGTTGCTTCGCTTCTGCCGAGGCGGCAAAGCATGCGCCGCTGGGGTGTCGCATCGCTCCACTCGTCCGGCAAGAAGGGCCGCCAACTGCAGCCCCTCGGAGAAACACAAGTCGAGCAGTTGTTCGAAGGCCAGTCGGGCTCCCGCTTCGTTGAGCCATCGAGACAGTGTTGACGGAGCCAAGCCAGACCGCAGGGCCAGGCTTGTCTGACTTCCTGGCTGCGCGCAATATTGCTTGATCGCTCTTGCAGCGGCTCGCCCATCAACATTCGCGATTTCCCGGAAGGCCGCGATAGCCTGGCGGCACTGCTCTGCGCGCCACAGCTCAACTACGCCGGCTTCAGTATGCGTGGTCGTAGTGCATCGATGTGCGATCGAACCGCAGGTGCTGCAACTGCCGGAGAGCTTGACGCGGAAGGTCTTGCCGGAGGGGACGGCAGGGCGTCCGCACACCGGCTTCACCAGATCGCATTTGTGAATCGGGCAGCAACTGACGGCCCGCGTCCTCCACAGCAAGCGACCGTACGGCAGCATCCCGGCGTCAGCGTCCGCCTTCAAGCAATGAAGGCACATACGCTCGTCGTCAGTTGAAAGCTCGCCCCAGACCAGCCGACCGAGCGGATTCAAAGTAGACAGTTCGAGGCCGGCCTGCCCCGTTGCAGCCGCCAGGAGATCAGACCAGCGGGAGCTGACCTGTCCTGCGGCGATGAAATCCTTGCCAGCCTTCTTTTCCCACCCCCAGCCAAACTTCCAGTTTGAAAGCCTGGGCAAATCCTCTGCGATTGCCGGGAGGCAATCGGCGACAACCTTCTTTGCCGTCAGGCGATGCTCGTGCGACAGCCACAAGAAGTAGCTGTACAGCGACTCGATGTCGCCTGTCGCCTCTCCCCGTGGCCTCAGCCCGTACATGGGCGTTACCGGACCAAGTCCGACGTGCCCTGAGGAACCCGCGCCCTCAAGCATTGGCCACCTCCTTTTTAGTCAGCCGGGCGAACAGCTGCGCCACTGCAGTGGCATCGCCGAAGTCAGCCTCTCCGTAGCACGCTCCTTCGAGTTCCTCCTCGCCCTGAACGGTTTCGTTCTCGATCTTGCGCAGTTGCTTCGGCGGCTTGAAAGCGCGTTGCAAATCAGTCTCCAGAAGTGCTTCGCCCTTGCGGCTCATCTGCAACGAAGCCAGCTGCAACAGCTGCGACTTCAGAAGACCCACAGAACCGAGGGACAGTTGCATCAGCTGCTCCCAGATGGCCACGAGATTCGGGACCCTGGCACAGGGCCACTGCTGCTGGATTCGGCTCACCGCCTCCAGGAAGTTGCGCTCAGCCTTGGAGAGATCGTCTGCAGACCTATTTCTGGAGGCAGGCTTGGCATACCGTTTGTAGTGGAGGATCGCACTGCGCCGGGCGAGCTGACCGTATTCGATCATCAGCGGCGCAATCTGGTAAGTGCCGATCAGCACGAGCTTGGTCTGATGAATGTCAGCAAGGCTCTTCAGCGTGTCCATGATCGCCGTGTTCTCGTTGAAGCGCAGCAAATGCATCGCCTCGTCGATGACAAGCACACGGACATTTCGATGCTTGATGACGGTCTCCAGCTCTTCCCGAAGATGCGCCAGGCTCTGTCGTTGGCTTCGCAGCGCATGCAGCTCGCCGTCACGAACCTCGACCGGACGCTGCATGTCCACGTACAACTCGCCCGCCGCGATCTTGATGCGCCGATAGAGCGCCTTCCACGACATCGACTTCTCGCCATTCGCAGGGGCGCACACGTAGACAACGGGGACCTCGTGAGCTTTGCGATTGACCGACATCCCACTGACGAGTTTCGTCAAGATCGTTTTGGCGAGCGTGGTCTTGCCTATTCCGGTGGGGCCGATGATTGAGATGATCTTGACCTCGTTCTCAGGGTCCAGCAGCTCTTCGAGTTGATCAATGACTCGAACAAGCTCGGCGTGTTCGACTTGCAGCAAAGAGAACCAGCGCATTCGGCTTTGCGCTGGCAGCTCCAGGATCTGCTCTCGATTCAGCGCCATCAGATGTTCGTCAGTCAGGGAGGTGCTGCCGGCGTCCACTTGGAGACTGGAAATGGCATCTTGGTCTTGGTACATAGTGATTCCTTAGCTTGCGCCTTCAACGCAGGCCGAACTCCAAAGCTCGGCGGTATCGGGCCTCGTTGGCCGGGCCAGGCGAAGAAGAAGCCAACTCCGACGCCGACAACGCTTGGACTTCCACTGCGACGGGGAAAGGAATTTCCGGTTCTGGAGACGCGACGCTGACATTCAAGACTGGCGCCGGAGCTGGCTCCGAGGCCGCTGGCTGCTTCGCAGGCTGCGCGGCTGAGATGCCCTTCAGAGCGGGGCCGAAGCCAAGCTGCGCATCGAGATAGCAAAGCTCCATCTGCTGCAGAGCAAGGCGTTTGTCGAAGTCTTCAGGCCTGAGCGGCACCATCTTGTGCTTCAGCGACTTGGTGCTACCTCCATCTCGCTTGGCATTCAGCTGCTTCAGTCTCTGCTGCTCACGCAGCGCGCATTCGAGCTCGTAATGGGTTCGCTGGCCGAGCCAGCGGCTGGAATTCCCTGTTGCCGCCACCCAGCGATCGCCCACGTTCACATAGACCACGCTGGCGTTGTAAGGCTCCACTCGAACCTCAACAGTTGACCCTGGTCGAACCCGATCGAGTGCCTCATGACGGTAGTAGATGCCGTTGACATTGACGCCCCGGCCTCGAATGACCTTGCGTTTCGGCCGCTTGGCATGGGGGCACCTGATCAGCAAGATGGTTCAGCCGCACGAACGGTGCGAAGCGGGCAAGGCACAGCCTGAGAGGCCGCCCGGGCCAAGCGTTCCAGCACCTTGCGCAGATCGAACCGGCGGTTGAACAGGTACT
>JBASTF010000230.1:0-2175 GCA_049274755.1 Rubrivivax sp.
CGCCCAGGCTGCCGTACAGCTGCGACAGCACACGCGTGGTCTGCGCCAGCTGCCCGTCGTGCGCCAGGCGCTGCACAAACAGCCGCGCCGCGCGCATCGGCCCCACGGTGTGGCTGCTGCTCGGCCCGATGCCGATCTTGAACAGGTCGAAGACCGACACCGCCACGGCTTCAGGCCTCGTTGTAGTCGCTCATCGGCACGCAGCTGCAGAAGAGGTTGCGGTCGCCATAGACGTTGTCGACGCGGCCGACCGGGCTCCAGTACTTCTGCCGCCGCAGCGCGGGCACCGGATAGGCTGCATCCTCGCGGCCGTAGGCATGCGGCCAGTCGGTCTTCAGCAGCGACTCGGCCGTGTGCGGTGCGTTGACCAGCGGGTTGTCGTCCCTGGGCCAGCTGCCGGCCTCGACCTTCGCGATCTCGCCGCGGATCGCGATCATCGCGTCGCAGAAGCGGTCCAGCTCGGCCAGCGGTTCACTTTCCGTGGGCTCCACCATCAGCGTGCCGGCCACCGGGAAGCTCAGCGTCGGTGCGTGGAAGCCGTAGTCGATGAGGCGTTTGGCCACGTCTTCGGCGCTGATGCCGCTGCTGTCCTTCAGCGGCCGCAGGTCCAGGATGCACTCGTGCGCGACGCCGCCGCCGGCGATGCCGGGGATGTTGCCGCTGAAGTGGATGTCGTAGTGCGGCGCCAGCCGGGCCGCCACGTAGTTGGCCGAGAGGATGGCCGTCTCGGTGGCCTGCTGCAGGCCTTCGGCGCCCATCATGCGCACGTACATCCAGCTGATCGGCAGCACGCCGGCATTGCCCAGCGGCGCGGCGCTGACGGCGCCAACCGGCCCGTTGCCGATGCCGGCGGCCTTGTGGCCGGGCAGGAAGGGCACGAGGTCCTCGACGACGCAGACCGGGCCGACGCCGGGGCCGCCGCCGCCATGCGGAATGCAGAAGGTCTTGTGCAGGTTCAGGTGGCTGACGTCGCCGCCGAACTCACCCGGCGCCGCAATGCCGACCAGCGCATTCATGTTTGCGCCGTCGACGTAGACACGCCCGCCATGGCTGTGCACCAGCGCACACAGCTCCTTCACACGTGCCTCGAAAACACCGTAGGTGCTGGGGTAGGTGATCATCACGCAGGCCAGGTTGGCGCTGTGCTGTTCACACTTGGCCTGCAGGTCGGCGAGGTCGACGTTGCCCATCGCATCGCATTTCACGACGACGACGTTCATGCCCACCATCTGCGCGCTGGCCGGGTTGGTGCCGTGCGCCGACTCGGGGATCAGGCAGATGTTGCGCCGGCTGTCGCCGCGGCTGGCGTGCCAGCCGCGGATGGCCAGCAGGCCGGCGTACTCGCCTTGTGAACCCGCGTTCGGCTGCAGGCTGATGCCGGCATAGCCCGTGGCCTGGCTGAGCCAGGCGCAGAGCTGGTCGTTCATCGCCCAGGTGCCGGCCAGCTGCTCCTGAGGCGCAAAGGGGTGCAGGTTCGCGAACTCGGGCCAGGTGATGGGGATCATCTCGCTGGTCGCGTTCAGCTTCATCGTGCACGAGCCCAGCGGGATCATGCTGCGGTCCAGCGCCAGGTCCTTGTCGCTCAGGCTGCGGATGTAGCGCAGCATCTCGGTTTCCGAGTGGTGGCTGTTGAACACCGGGTGCGTGAGGAAGGCGCTGCTGCGGCGCAGCGCCTCGGGAATCAGCGGCTCGATGCCTTTTTCGAAGGTCGCCACCTCGGGCAATGCCTGGCCCGGCGCGGCGAACCACGACCACAGCGCGGTGATGTCGGCGCGGGTTGTCGTTTCGTCGAGCGCCACACTCAGGTGGCCGGGCATCACACGCCGCAGATTCGCGCCGCCGGCCACGGCCGCGGCGGCGATGGCCTCGGTGCGCTCGCCGGTGGCGACGGTGATGGTGTCGAAGACCTGCGAGGTCGTGACCTGCAGGCCCAGGTCTTTCAGCCCCTGGGCCAGGATGGCGGTGTAGGACGCCACACGCTGCGCGATGCGCTTCAGCCCGGCAGGCCCGTGGTAGACCGCGTACATGCTGGCGATGACGGCCAGCAGCACCTGGGCCGTGCAGATGTTCGAGGTGGCCCTCTCGCGGCGGATGTGCTGCTCGCGCGTCTGCAGCGACAGCCGGTAGGCCGGGCGGCCGGCGCTGTCGACGCTGACGCCGACCAAACGGCCCGGC
>JBASTF010000231.1:0-2336 GCA_049274755.1 Rubrivivax sp.
GCACGGTGCTGCCCGGCGCCGCGGCGCTGCCGCGGCTGGACTTGCTGCGGGCCTGATCAGCGTTTCGGCGGGCGCGCCAGGTCCTTGCGGCTGTAGTCGCACACGCCTTCGGGGAACACACGCTCCAGCTGCGCCGCCTGGTCGGGCGTCGGCGTCCAGCTGCCATAGGTGCCGTCGCGCAGCGCACGCTTCACCGGCTTCAATGCGCAGCGGTAGATGCCGCCTTCGATCGGCGCACCGGCAACGATGCGCGAACTGCTGTACAGCGGGAAACGCTGCGTGCAGGCGCCGGCCGCGCGGCTGTCGAGAATGCCGTCCCAGACGCCGTCGCCGGTGGCGATGCGCTGGCCGGCGGTGTCGAAGCAGCTGTCCACGGCCAGCGGCGGCTTGTTGCCGATGACGCCCGCCTGCGGGTTCGCCAGGATGCGCATCATCCAGTCGTCCATCAGCGCCAGCGCCTCCAGCGACTGGCTGGCCTTGGCCTGGCCGGGCATCGTGTCGGTGAACCAGATGACGACGTTGTCGCTGTGGCCCTGGTTGTCGAACAGCCGCTGGCGCAGCGCAAACGACTGGTGCACGTTGTGCATGTCGAGTTCACGCTCCATGTACTGGCGGTGGTCGATGGTCGGCAGGACCAGCGCCCCGGCGAAGACATGGCCGCTGGTGTAGGCCGCACGCATGGCCTGGAAGTCGCCGCGTGTGCGCGGCGCCGGCGCGTCGGCCGTGGCCAGGTTCATGTTCTGCTGGCTCCAGGGCGCGAAGTAGCCGGGCACGGTCATCGCCTTCTGCACTTCGGCCGACGAGGTGCCGAAGAAGGGGAAACCTTCCTGCACCATCGCGCTCGGGTGTTTCCAGCCGCCGACATGCCAGTTCAGGTGCAGGAACTCTTCCGGCGTGATCTTGCCGTCGCGCAGCGAACGCAGGCCGTACTGCACACCGACGTTGTCCCAGGTCGGGCGTGCAGCACCGGTTTCGTCGACGCCGTAGACGTTGCGCAGGTCGTCGTAGTGGGTCCAGCGGATGGCCGCAATCTCGCTCTGCGGTTCCCACATCTGCTGGTTCGCGGCCTGGCCGTACAAGGGGTTCATCGACAGCGGCGTGAGGCCGCGCCAGGCCTTGGCGCATTCGGTCATGCCGACCGCGGTGCTGTAGCCCAGCGCCGTCTTCAGCGGTGCCAGCGGGTCGTTGACGGCAGCGAAACCTTCCTCGGCATTGAAGCCGACCAGCCAGCTGCGGTTTTTCGTCGTGCGCCACTTCGGGTTCGCGCGGTCGGTGGCGTCCATGTAGTGTTCGAGCAGTTCGCAGTCGCCGACATGGATGGTCTGCGTCACCATGTCGGGGTAGCTCTGCACCGGCAGCAGCGCGTCCAGGATGCCGGGCTGGTTCTGCGCCAGCATGTACTGCTGGATGGCGCCCCCCGAGCCGCCCAGGCCCACCGTGTAGGTCGGCACGCCGTAGCGTTCGATGAAACGCTCCTTGGTCATCATCGCCGTCTCGCCGGCGATCAGCATGTTGTAGTGCGTGCCGGTGTTGTTGCCGCTGCTGTGCGCGATGGCATAGCCGCGGCCCAGCACGTCGAGGTTCATCGAACCGCCGTGCACCGTGCCCTGGCTGTGGCCGATGGCCACGCCGCCCTGGAACCAGTACAGCAGCTTGCCGTTCCACAGGCTGGTGTCGGGTGCCGCGCTGGTGTTTTCGCCCAGCGGAGCCAGCATCGCGATGCTGTAGAGGAAGCGGTTGATCGAGCCGATCTCGCGGCGCACGACGAAGTCGACGACACGGCCATCGGGCAGCGTCGTCGTGCCCATGTCGGCCGGGCGTGTGCCGCCGGCCGGCAAGGCCTTCAGGCTGCCGTCGGTGGCGCGGTAGGAGTAAGTGACGAAGCCGTCGATCGAGCAGTTGCGGCTGTAGCCGATGGTGGCGCCACTGGCATCGGTGACGCGGTAGCCCGGCGCGGTGGCGCTGTCCACCAGCGGCTGGCGGCCGACGGCGCCTTGGATCGTCGTGCAGACAAAAGGCATCTGTTGCGGCCCGGTGAACATCGGCCCGGTGATCGGATAGTTCGTCAGCAGCAGCAGCGCACGCTGCGCCGGCATGCCGGCGATGCGCGCTTCGAGCCGGTTCTTGCCGACCACCAGGCCGGTGACCAGGCCTTCGAGCCGCGAGCCGCTGGACTGCAGCGCCACGTTGATGCGGCTGCCATTGAGCCAGAGCTCGACGTTGCCGTGGCTGGCCGGCGGCGCACTCACCTCGATGCGTGCATCGCCGCCCGACACGTACTGCGACGGGCTGGACAACACACGCAGCGCGATGTTGCCGCCGCGTTCGGCCGCGGC
>JBASTF010000232.1:0-3664 GCA_049274755.1 Rubrivivax sp.
GCGCGGCGCGCATCGTTGCCAGCCCGGTGTTGGGCAGCGGCAGGTCGCCGGCATCCCCCAACTGGCCCAGCGGCGTGACGTCGAACAGCGGGTGTGTGCCGTCGCACAACATGTGGCTGGCCTGGCGGATGGCGCGTGGCCCGAAACGCGCGCCGGGGCGGTTCGTCGTGCTGCCGTCCCAGCAGATGCCGGCCACGGCAAAGGGCTGCCCGTCGGCGGCGGGCGCCTTCAGGAAGTGGTTGTCGGAGGTGAAGGCAAAGCTGGTCATCGTCGGAGCCTGGTGCACACTGCGCGCGGCACGATGATAGGGAACTGGTAAGGAGCCACCCACGATGCAGCCCGTGCTGATCCTGCAACACCTGTCGACGGACGGGCCGGCCTACCTGGCCAGCTGGCTGCGCCAGCGTGGTGTGCCGCTGGACCTGCGCAACACCGAAGCCGGTGACGCCTTTCCGGACGACATCGGCGGCCATGCCGCGCTGGCCATCCTGGGCGGCGAGATGAGTGCCAACGACGCGCTGCCGTCGCTGCGCCGGGCCGAGGCCCTGGTGCTGCAGGCGATGGCGCGTGGCATCCCCGTCATCGGCCATTGCCTGGGCGGGCAGTTGATGGCGCGCGCGCTGGGTGCCCGCATCGTGCCCTCGCCGGCACCCGAGGTTGGCTGGCAGCCGCTGCAGGTGCTGGACACGCCGACGGCGCACCGCTGGTTCGGCGCTGCTGGCGAGCGCCAGGTGTTCCAGTGGCACTACGAAGCCTTCGAGCTGCCGCTCGGTGTCGAGCGCCTGGCGGGCAGCGCCGCGTGCCCGAACCAGGCTTTTGCGCGGGGGCCGCACCTGGCGATGCAGTTCCACATCGAGGTCGATGCCGAAAAGCTCTCGCGCTGGGTGTTGGACGAGGGCGAGCGCTACCGCAGTGCCTGCCTGCAGCACCCAGGTAGCGTGCAGACGCCTGCGGCGATGCAGCAAGGCATCACACAACAGCTCGCGGAGCACCATGCACTGGCCGACCGGCTGTACAGCCGTTGGCTGGACGGTTTGTTTCCCGTATAGTGGAATTATTATTTTACAATACGGAATATCGACACGCCGCATCGCAACATAATTCATCATCTGGGAGAAAGTGATTCCATATTGTGGTTTTGTAGCTCTAAGCTATTGATTATTAATAAAACTATCTTTTGTCTTATATAAGATATAAGTCTTGGCAAGGCATTGGTGGCCCGGTACTCTGAAGGCGTTCCAACCTTCCGTCACCAGGAGTTCCGCATGAGCCAAGCCACCCGTGAACAACAGATCGCAGCCCTCGAAAAGGACTGGGCCGAGAACCCGCGCTGGAAGGGCATCCAGCGTGGTTACAGCGCCGCCGACGTCGTGCGTCTGCGCGGCAGCCTGCCCATCGAGCACACGCTGGCCAAGCGTGGCGCCGAGAAGCTGTGGAAGCTGATCAACACCGAACCCTTCGTCAACAGCCTGGGTGCGCTGACCGGCAACCAGGCCATGCAGCAGGTGAAGGCCGGGTTGAAGGCCATCTACCTCAGCGGCTGGCAGGTCGCGGGCGACGCCAACAGCAATGGCGAGATGTACCCCGACCAGAGCCTGTACTCGGTGGACTCGGTGCCCAAGGTCGTGAAGAAGATCAACGCCACGTTCAAGCGTGCCGACGAGATCCAGTGGAGCGAGGGCAAGAACGACATCGACTACTTCGCGCCCATCGTGGCCGATGCCGAAGCCGGCTTCGGCGGTGTGCTGAACGCCTTCGAGCTGATGAAGAGCATGATCGACGCCGGCGCTGCCGGGGTGCACTTCGAAGACCAGCTGGCGGCGGCGAAGAAGTGCGGCCACATGGGCGGCAAGGTGCTGGTGCCGACGCGTGAAGCGGTGGCCAAGCTGACAGCGGCGCGCCTGGCCGCCGACACGATGGGCGTGCCGACCATCCTGCTGGCGCGCACCGACGCCGAAGCCGGCGACCTGGTCACCAGCGACATCGACGACAACGACAAGCCCTTCTGCACCGGCGAGCGCACCGTCGAAGGTTTCTTCCGCACGAAAAACGGCATCGAGCAGGCCATCAGCCGCGGCCTGGCCTACGCGCCCTATGCCGACCTGATCTGGTGCGAAACCGGCAAGCCCGATCTGGCCTTCGCCAAGGCCTTCGCCGATGCCATCCACGCCAAGTTCCCGGGCAAGCTGCTGGCCTACAACTGCAGCCCGTCGTTCAACTGGAAGAAGAACCTCGACGACGCGACGATCGCCAAGTTCCAGCGTGAACTGGGCGCGATGGGCTACAAGTTCCAGTTCATCACGCTGGCCGGCTTCCACAGCCTGAACTACGGCATGTTCGAACTGGCGCACGGCTACGCACGCAACAACATGAGCGCCTTCGTCGAGCTGCAGGAAAAGGAGTTCGCCGCCGCCGAAAAGGGCTTCACCGCGGTGAAGCACCAGCGCGAGGTCGGCACCGGCTACTTCGACGCGGTGACGACGACGATCGAACGCGAAGCCTCGACCGCGGCGCTGAAGGGTTCGACCGAAGACGAGCAGTTCCTCGACGGCACGCACCACTGAGCAAACAAGGTCGGACGGAGACAAAAACGGCGCCCGCGGGCGCCGTTTTCTTTTCTCCTGGGCCGTTGCGCCTCAGGCACCACGTGCCCGCCGCAGCCACAGCCCGCCGAAGGCCAGCGCACCGAGCAGCAGCGAGGCCACGAAGGCCGGCGAGGCCAGCAGCAGCAGCGCCTGGCCGGCGTCGTGCAGCAGCCAGCCGGGGATCAGGCCCAGCGCACCGCCGATGTCGGCGTCGTCGTGGATCACCAGGCCCTTGGGGCCGTTGCCGCTGCGGTCCACCGCCATCAGTGCCTGCGAGGCATGCAGGCCCAGGCTGCGCAGCAGGTCCCAGACGATGGGGTTGCCGTAGACACGTTCCAGCACCAGGCCACCGCCGACGATGCCACCGACGACCACCGGCACGCCCCAGCGCTTCAGCCAGGCCGAGGCGGCCATCGTGCCCAGGATCAGCGGCGCCAGCCACAGCGTGGCCAGCAGCAGGCCCAGCATCAGCCGCAGCGCCAGCACCGCCACCGCCGGCAGCAGTTGCGCCCAGGGCAGGCCAAACCAGGCGCCGAGGCCGAAGCCCTTGGTGATGACGAGCAGCGAGCCCAGCAGGCCACCCGCCATGCCGACCAGCAGCGCGGCCCAGGGCCACAGCACCAGGTGGGCCAGCAGCGTGGCGCTGATGCTCTGCGTGTGCGAGACCGGCAGCGACAGCCAGAACTCGACCGAGCGGTCCTGCACGTCGCGCCGCGCCAGGCCGGGCGACTGCAGCAGTGCTGCGCCCCAGGCCAGCACCAGCGACAGGCCACCGACGCCCATCAGCGTGGCCAGCGCGATGGCCAGCGGCGGCGCACTGTCGCTCACCACGCCGTCGTCGTTCAGCTCCATGTGCAGCTGGCCGAAGAGGCCGGCGCCGACGATGACCAGCAGCGGAATGGCCAGCAGCACCAGCCAGCCGAAGCGGTGCTGCATCCATTCGCGCAGCAGCAGGGTCTTGAAACGTTCCATGGTGCGGCTCGTCCTCAGAATTGGGTGCGGTTCATCTCGGGTGCGCGGGTCAGCGCCACGAACAGGTCCACCAGGCTGGGGCGCACGCGCCGGCCCAGGGCCTGCAC
>JBASTF010000233.1:0-3420 GCA_049274755.1 Rubrivivax sp.
CCGCGCCACAGGCCGCCGCGGCCCCCCGGTGGCCGTTGCCGCCGCCGGTCAGCGTTGATGCTCAGGAGGGTCAGCACGCCAGCGTCGAGGCCGGTCAGCTGCGGGCTGTCGCTGGTCATGTGTGTCCTTGATTGGCAACCAACCTCAGGCTCGCGAATGACGCCTACCGGGGCTGGCGTCGAGGGGCAGGCGGCGCGAAGCAGCCTGGGCAGGATGGAGCGCAAGTCGAGTCGACGGCTGAACCGGTCAGCCTGAGACATCGCCCGTCGGCCGGCGCAACGTGAACATGACCACGGCCGCCAAAGACAGCGCCGCCGATGTGCCGAACGCCAGGCTCGGCGCGACGGCCCACAGGGCCCCTGCCAGCAGCGACGCGGGCAGGTACACCGTACCCGTGACGAAGTTGTAGACGCCCATGGCCGTGGCGCGTCGTTCGGGTTCGAGGTCGGCGATGAAGGCCTTGCTCTGCGATTCTTCGATGGCGTAGAACAGGCCATACAGGGCGAACACGGCCACCATCTCCCAGCGGGTGCCGGCGAAAATCAGCCACAGGTTGATGCACGCGTAGACCGCATAACCCGCCATGACGATGCGGCTGCGGCCCACCCTGTCGCCCAACCGGCCCACCAGGGGCGCAGCCACGACGCATGCGGTGTTGAACAGCGCGTACAGCAGCACGGTCTGGGTCACGCTGAAGCCGACCGCATGGGCCTTGAGCAAGATGAACCCGAGGCTGAAGTAGGCCAGCGCGAACATCCCGGCCGGCAGCAGGAAGCGCTTGAAGCCCGGGCTGAGCTGTTGCCAGCTCTGGCGCACGCTCTCGCGTTCGTGCACCGCACCTGGCCGGTCCGGGATGCGCGTGAGCACCGCCACGCTGATCACTGCGGGCACGAAGGCCACCAGGAACAGCGTGCTGTAGGTGGCCGCAGACTCGCCCAGCCAGAACAGCAGGCCGTAGGCGACCAGCGGCCCCAGCACCGCCCCCGCCTTGTCGAGCGCCTTGTGCACGCCGAACGCATAGCCCCGGGTCTCTTGCGGGGCCACGCCTGACAGCCAGGCGTCACGCGGCGGCCCGCGAAAGCCCTTGCCCAGGCGCTCCACAACACGAAAGATGCTCGCGCCGAGAATGGAAGACGACACCACCAGGATGAGCTTGGCCAACGTCGAGAACGCGTAGCCGGCGATGACGAAACCCTTGCGGCGACCGCTGCGGTCCGACAACCAGCCGGCCAGCCAGTTGAGCGAAGACGCCGAGAAGTCCGCCATACCTTCAATCAACCCCAGCAGGGCGCTGGACGCGCCGGCCACGGTCGTGAAGAAGACCGCGAATACCGAGAAGATCATCTCCGAACTGACGTCGGTGAGAAAGCTCACCAGTCCGAGTTTCAGCACATCAGGGTGCAGTGGCGCCCGCAGAACGGGCGCCTGTGTCGCGGTCTCGGTGCCCTGCGGTGCGGGGCTGTTCATCGGCGTTCCTTTCGCACCCCGCCGCTCACCCCTGCGCCAGCGACTTGCGAAACTGCCCCAAGGCCGCGAGGAAGAAGGCCGCCCCGATGGCCGCGATGGCCAGCAGCGTCGGCCAGACGATGGCGAATCCGGCCCCACGGTACAACACCGCCTGCGCCAGGCTCACGAAGTGCGTCGTCGGCGCCAGCAGCATCACGTTGCGCAGCAGTTCGGGGATGCTCTCGCGCGGCGTCATGCCGCCCGACAGCATCTGCAGCGGCAGCAGCACCAGGATGATCAGCAGCGCCAGTTGCGGCATCGATCGTGCCGCCGTGCCCATGAAGATGCCCATCGAGGTGGTGGCAAACAGGTGCAGCGCCACGCCCAGCATGAACAAGGCGAGCGAGCCGCCGATGGGCATCTCCAGCACACCCTGCACCATGAAGCGCAGCGACAGCAGCGAGGCCAGCAGCACCACGCCGCCCATCGACAGCACCTTGGCCAGCATGATCTCGACCGGGCGCACCGGCATGACGAGCAGGTGCTCCAGCGTGCCGTGCTCGCGCTCTCGGATCAGCGCAGCGCCGGCCAGAATGATGGACAGCATCGTGACCATGTTGATCACTTCCATCACGCCGGCGAACCATGCACTGTCCGACGTGGGATTGAAGCGCATGCGAACGGCCAGTTCCACCGGCGATGCGGCTGCGCTGCGCTCGCCGAGCACGAACTCCTGGAGCTCGAGCTGAATCATGCTCTGCACGTAGCCAGTGCCGACGAAAGACTGGCGCATCTGCGTGGCGTCCACGTTCAACTGCAGGGCTGGTCGGCGGCCGGCGAGCACGTCACGCTGGAAGCCGGGCGGAATGTCGAGCACGAAGCTGTAGCGCCCGGTGTCCAGGCCGGTGTCCATCTCGCCCAGCGAGATGAGATCGGGCACCAGGAAGTCCGGCGGGTAGAAGGCCGAGACGATGCGCTGCGACAGCACCGTCTGGTCTTCATCGACCACCGCGATTGGCGCACGCACCAGACGGTCCGGCATGGCCGTGGCAGCGGTGTAGATGGCGCCGCTGAAGGCCCAGACCACGAACACCAGCAGCAGGCGGTCGCGCCACAGGCTGCGCAGTTCCTTGGCCGCCAGCTGCCGCACCACGTGCCAGGAAAGCGGCGGCGCCTTCATCAGCGCTCCTGCTTGCGCAGCAGCAGCACGCTCAGCGAGAGCAGCACCGGGCCAGCCAGGGCCAGCGGCACGAACAGCGCGTGCAGATCGGCGATGCCGAGGGCCTTGGAAAAGGTGCCGCGGCTGATGGTGACGAAAGGAGCGGTCGGGTAGATCTGGCCCATCACGGCCGAGAAGCCCTCGAGCGTGGAGACGGGGTTGAGGATGCCGGAGAACTGGATCGCCGGCAGCATGGTCGCCAGCGCGGTGCCGAACAGCGCGGCAAGCTGGCTGGTGGTGAAGGCCGACATCAGCAGCCCGAGCGCCGCGGCCGCGAACACATAGAGCAGCGCGGCCAGCGTGTAGGTGGCCAGGCTGCCCGTGAACGGCACGCCGAACAGCGTCACCGCCATCAGCGTCAGCAATGCGAAGTTCACCATGCCGGCGCCCACGTACGGCAGCTGCTTGCCGAGCAGGAACTCCAGCTTGGTGACCGGCGTGACGTAGAGGTTGGTGATCGAGCCCATCTCCTTCTCGCGCACCACGGCCAGCGCAGCCAGCATCGACGGGATGAAGATCAGCAGGATCGGGATCACCGCCGGCACCATCGACACGATGCTGCGCACCTCTGGGTTGTAGCGGTAGCGCACCTCCACGTTGGCCGGTGGCCGGGTGTCGACCCCCGCCGCCGCCAGGTGCTGGGCGACGTAGCCGGCATGCATGGCCTGCACATAACCCGACACGATCTCGGCTCGCATCGGCATCGCGCCGTCGATCCACACGCCCACCGTGGCGGGCCGGCCACGCGCCAGGTC
>JBASTF010000234.1:0-1653 GCA_049274755.1 Rubrivivax sp.
CGTCAGAGACGATGGCAATGCGCAAGCCTTTCACTCCGCAGCGAGTTGTTGGGCGGCCGACATCGGCAGCCGGCTCGAACGACGCGCCATTTCGTCGGCCCAGTGCACGATGCGGAGCCGGCCGTCGAAATCCTCGACCAGGGCGGTGCAGCTTTCGACCCAGTCGCCGTCGTTGCAGTAGAGGATACCGTCGATGGTGCGGATCTCGGCGTGATGGATATGGCCACACACGACACCGTCGACACCGCGACGGCGGGCTTCGCCGGCCACCGCGTTCTCGTAGTCGGCGATGAACTGTACTGCGTTCTTGACCTTGTGCTTCAGGAAGGCCGAGAGCGACCAGTAGGGCAGGCCGAGCTTGCGGCGGCCCCAGTTGAACAGCGTGTTGATGCGCAGCGCCGTGGCATAGGCCCAGTCGCCCAGGATGGCGAGCCAGCGCGCGTAGCGCACAATGCCGTCGAACTGATCGCCGTGGATGATCAGCAGCTTGCGGCCGTCCGGTGCCTCGTGGATTGCTTCTTCCTGGACGCGGACGTCACCGAAGGTGAGCTGGCAGTATTGCCGTGCAGCCTCGTCGTGATTGCCCGGGATGTAGACGACGTTGGTGCCCTTGCGGGCCTTGCGCATGATCTTCTGAACGACGTCGTTGTGGCTCTGTGGCCAGTACCACCAGCGCTTCAGACGCCAGCCATCGACGATGTCGCCCACGAGATAGAGATGCTCGCTCTCGTTGCGCTTCAGGAAGTCGAGCAGGATTTCCGCCTGACAGCCTCGCGTGCCGAGATGAATGTCGGACAGGAAGATCGCCCTGTGCCGGGCGGGTTGGTAGCGCTCGATGACTGTCATGAGAGCGGAGCCATGTGGATAATGATCCGACCGACACAAAATCTGTTGTGCGCGATTGCACGGTACGCAGCGGATTGTGTATGCCAGCCGTTGCGTACCGATTAATCGGTTGTGACGGTTACATGACATTCGCCTCGAAGGGCTCTGTACTGTTGATTCTCAACCCCATCGCGGGGCGGCGTCGCCGCGGCCTGGTCGATGGGGTCGTAGAGCGCGTGCGCGCCGAGGGCTGGGCGGTGGATGTCGTCGAGACGGAGGCCGAAGGAGACGCGTGCCGCCTCGCCGAAACCTGCGATGCGAACCGTTACAGAGTCATTGCGGTCGCAGGCGGCGATGGCACCATCAACGAGGTGGTGAACGGTCTTTCCCGCAGGTCGACGACGGCGCCACCGCTGGCGATCGTGCCGCTGGGCACCGCCAATGTGCTGGCGCACGAGCTGGGCCTCGGCTTTAGCGTCCAGTCCGTGGCACATACGATGACGGCGGGGCGCGAGCTTCTGGTGCGACCGGGCGAGGCCAGTGGAAGCGGGGCGGGATCGGGTCCGGCGCGTTACTTCTCGTTGATGGCCGGCGCCGGCTTCGATGCCAAGGTGGTGGCGGGCGTCACGGCACCCTTGAAGCGCCTATGGGGTCGCGGCGCCTATGTCTGGCGTTCCCTGGTCGAGGCGCGACGCTACCGGCCGGTACGCTATGCCGTGGACGTCGATGGCGAGGTGCACGAGGCGGCCTCGGTGATCGTGACACGCGCCCGGCACTATGCCGGGCCTTACGTCGTGGCGCCCGAGGCGGCGCTCGACGAGCCGCTGC
>JBASTF010000235.1:0-3450 GCA_049274755.1 Rubrivivax sp.
CCTGCTGCACCGCGTGGCCGGTGCCCAGTTGCGGCATCTGGCGCACGAAGCGCGCGCCGCTGTTGGCCACGGCACTTTCCACCGCGTCGGCGCCATGGCCGGTGATGACCACCCTGCGGCTTGACCCCAGCCCGGCCGCAGCATCCAGAACATGCTGCAATAGGCTGCGACCACCGACACGGTGCAGCACCTTGGGCAGCGCCGATTTCATGCGTGTGCCCTTGCCGGCAGCCATCACGACGACGTTCAGTGTCATGCGCGGTTTCCTGATCAAAACGGCGATTATCGGTGTGCTCGGCAGCCTGCTGGCCGGCTGTACGGCGCTGCGCCTGGCCTACAACAACGGGCCGCTGGCGGCCTGGTGGTGGCTGGACGGCTACCTCGACGTGACCAGCGAGCATGCGCCGCGGGTGAAGGCGGCCATCGACCTGTGGTTCGACACCACGCGCCATGCGCAGCTGCCGGCCTACGCGGCCTTGCTGGCGCGGGCGCAGCAGGAGATCGGCGCGCCGGCGTCGCCGGCCCAGGCCTGCCGCTGGGCCACGGTGCTGCGCGACACGCTGGACCCGGCGGTGGAACGTGGCATCGTGCAGGCCGCCGACCTGGTGCCCGGCCTCGGCGAAGCCCAGCTGCGCCACCTGGAGCAGCGTTTCCTGAAGAAAAACGCCGAGATGCGGCGCGATTTCCTGCAGCCCGACCTGGACGAGCGCCGTGAAGCCGCCGTGAAGCGCACGCTGGAACGCGCCGAAACGCTGTACGGCAGCCTGGACGAGCCGCAGCGCAAGCTCATCGCCGCCGGCATCGCGGCCTCGCCGTTCGATCCGCAGGCCTGGCTGGCCGAACGTGAACAGCGCCAGCGCGACACGGTGCAGACGCTGCGCCGGCTGCTGGCCGAACGTGCCGACCGCGACCGCACCGTCACCGCGCTGCGCATGCTGTTCGAGCGCAGCGAGGCCTCGCCCAACCCCGTCTACCGCAGCTACCAGCAGCGCCTGACGGACTACAACTGCGCCTTCGCGGCGCAGATCCACAACGCCACCACACCCGCGCAGCGCCGTTCGGCACGTGAACGGCTGAAGGGCTGGGAAGACGACCTGCGTGCGCTGGCTGCGCCGCAGTGACGCGGCTTCAGCTGGCCGGCGTCACCGTGACGACCACCTTGCGCGGGTTCAGGCCCAGGCGCGGGAAGTCGGTCAGCGCGGCTTCGAACATCGCCGGCAGCAGCAAGCTGTCGGACGTGGGGCCGCTTTCGTTGACGGCATGGGCTTCGTACAGCGGCTTGCCGCTGGCGCGGTCGCGCAGCAGCACCGCCACCTCGCGGTCGTAGCGCGGCGGGTCCATGCGCATCGACATGCTCCAGGCCGGGCCCGGCCACGGCGCCGGGCGCCAGTGGCCGAAGCTGCCGCGCCACCACAGCGGGTCGTTCCAGGCGCTGTAGCGGTCGCTGCGTGTGGTGCGGGCGCCGACCTGCACCAGCACGTCGGGCGCCTGGCCGTCGGCGGCCGGCTGGAAACCGGCTTTCACCAGCGCGGCGCGGGCGGCACCTTCCAGCTGCTCGGTTTCGGCTGCCAGCGCCTGCTGCGAAGGCAGGCGGTCGAAGGCATAGGTGCCGGGTTTGCGCTGTGTCGGCCAGTCGCCGTAGCTCGACACCTCGCTGGTGACGGTGCGCACCCCGGAGCAGCCGGCGGCGAGCGCCGCGGCCAGGGTCAGCGGAAGCAGCAAAACCTTGTTCATCGTCAGTCCTCCTCGGGATGCAGGCGGATCGTCGTGGCCGGCGGCGCGCAGGGTTCGTCGTCGAACGCGATGTCGCCACCCGGCTCGGCCACGCCGGTGGCTTGGATCGTCGTGAAGGGGTAGAGGTTCCGGTCCATCATGTGCGAAGGCACGATGTTGCCCATCGCGGTGAACATGTTGTCGGTGCGCCCAGGGTACTGCTTTTCCCAGGCGCGGATCATCTTCTTCACCTGCACGCGCTGCAGGTTGTCCTGGCTGCCGCACAGCGTGCAGGGGATGATGGGGAACTGCCGGTGCAGCGCCCACTTCTCCAGGTCGGTTTCGGCCACGTAGGCCAGCGGCCGGATGACGACGTTCCTGCCGTCGTCGGACACCAGCTTCGGCGGCATGCCCTTCATGCGGCTGCCGAAGAACATGTTCATCAGCAGCGTGACGACCATGTCGTCGCGGTGGTGGCCGAGCGCGATCTTCGTGCAGCCCAGTTCGCCGGCCACGCGGTACAGGATGCCGCGGCGCAGCCGCGAACACAGGCTGCACATGGTCTTGCCCTCGGGCACCAGCTTCTTGACGATGCTGTAGGTGTCCTGGTTCTCGATGTGGAAAGGCACACCGCGGCTCTGCAGGTACTCGGGCAGGATGTGCTCGGGGAAACCGGGCTGCTTCTGGTCCAGGTTCACCGCGATCAGCTCGAAGTCGATCGGCGCGCGTTGCTGCATGGACAGCAGGATGTCCAGCATCGCGTAGCTGTCCTTGCCGCCGGACAGGCAGACCATCACCTTGTCGCCGGCCTCGATCATGTTGAAGTCGGTGATCGCCTGGCCGACCTGGCGGTGCAGGCGTTTGCTGAGCTTGTTGGCCTCGAAGGCGGCCTTCTTCGCCGCGACGGCGTCGGTCATGTCGTTCATGCGGCTTCCTTGATGCCGAAGACCTCGACGCCGACGGCGTCGCAGTCCGGGTAGACGTCGGGTTTTTCGGTGCTGACGCGGGCGGCACGCACGTGCGGGTGCGCCAGCATCGTCTGCAGCAGGTCGTCGACCAGGGTTTCCTGCAGGTGGATGTGGCCGCGCTTCACACGCGCCATGATGCTGCGGCGGATGAAGTCGTAGTCCAGCACCTCGTCCAGGCGGTCGGCCTGCGGTGTGGACTGCGCCAGCGGCACGTAGAGATCGACGTTGACGACCACCCGCTGCTCGCCCTTCTTTTCGAAGTCGTGCACGCCGATGTTGATCCAGACCTCGTAGTTGCGCAGGAACAGGCGCCGGCACTGGCGCAGCAAGTCATTCATGTCATCAGGCTCCACGGGCCAGGTAGACCACGTCGCGCGACTGCGGCGCCAGGTGCTGGCCACCGTCCACGAGCAGGGTGGTGCCGGTGATCGCCGGCGATTCGAGCAGGAAGCGCACGCCGCGCGCCACGTCCTCGGGTGTCGATGAACGCTGCAGCGGCGTCATGCGGTGTGCGGCGGCGAACTCGGCGTCGCTCATGTCGCCGGAGTGCAGCGTGACGCCGGGCGCCACACCGCAGACACGCAGCGACGGCGCCAGCGCCTGCGCCAGCAGCGTGGTCGCGGCTTCGAGCGCAGCCTTGCTCAGCGTGTACGACAGGAAGTCGGGGTTGGGATTCCACAGCTTCTGGTCGAGCAGGTTGACGACGGCACCGCCGCCCACGGCGTGCAAGGCACGCGCCAGCACGATGGCCGGCGCGGTGTTGGCGCGC
>JBASTF010000236.1:0-2024 GCA_049274755.1 Rubrivivax sp.
GCGCCGCGGCATCGCCGGCAGCTGCCGGCGCCGCGGGGCCGCCTTCGATCTCGCGCAGCCAGGTCTTGAAGCCGTAGCGCTGGTAGAAATCGTGCAGCGCGGCACTGTCCACCTCGCGCAGCGCCAGCGCCTCCAGCGCCGGCCAGCCGGCGACATGGTCCTGCAGGTCGCAGTCGGTGACCACGGTGATCAGCTTGCGGCCGGTGGGCAGCCAGTCCAGCGCCTTGCGCAGGTTCTCGCCGGCCACACCTTTGATGCTGTCGGCCGCGGCCACCACACCGTCCAGGCTGCCATGTTCGGCAATCCACTTCGCCGCCGTCTTCGGGCCGACCTTCTCGACACCGGGCACGTTGTCGACGGTGTCGCCGATCAGCGTCAGGTAGTCGACGATGCGCTCCGGCGGCACGCCGAACTTGGCCGTGACGCCGGCGATGTCGAGCTTTTCGTTGCTCATCGTGTTGATCAGCGTCACGTCGGCAGTGACCAGCTGGGCCAGGTCCTTGTCGCCGGTGCTGATGACCACCTGGTGGCCGCTGCCGGCCGCCACACGGGCCAGCGTGCCGATGGCGTCGTCGGCTTCGATGCCGGGCACTTCCAGCACCGGCCAGCCGAGCAGGCGCACGACCTCGTGGATGGGCGCGATCTGCTGGCGCAGGTCGTCGGGCATCGGCGCGCGCTGGGCCTTGTACTGGTCGTACCAGGCGTCGCGGAAGGTCGGGCCCGAGGCGTCGAAGACGCAGGCCGCATGTTCGGCCGGGTACTGCTCGCGCAGCCGCTTCATCATCGCCACCATGCCGTGGATGGCGCCGGTGGGGAAACCGCCGGGCGAACGCAGGTCGGGCAGTGCGTGGTAGGCGCGGTAGAGGTAGCTGGAGCCATCCACCAGCAGCAGGCGCTTCTCGGTCATGGGGGGATTGTGCCGCCGGGGGCTGCGTAGAATCGGCCGGATGAAAGCCCTGATGGCGCTGGCCGCCGCCACCCTGTTGCATGGTGCCGCGCTGGCGGTCGACGAGAAGACACCGCCGGAACCCGCGGTGCAGCGTCTGGTCAGCGAAGACAACAACGTGCGCATCGAAGAACTGCGTGTGCGCGGCCAGACGCAGAGCATCACCGTGAAGAGCAAGATCCGCGGCGTCGCGCCCTACCAGATCGTGCCGTCGACCGGCGCCAGCGATCCTTCGCAGCCGGGCAGCACCGCCGGCCAGCGGGTCTGGCACTTCACCTTCTGAGATGGCCGTCTACACCGAGGTCGGCGCTGCCGAGGCCGATGCGCTGCTGCAGCGCCTGGGCCTGGGCCCGCTGACCGATCTGCACGGCATCCGCTCGGGCATCGAAAACACCAACTACTACGCCACCACGGCCCAGGGCCAGTGGGTGCTGACGCTGTTCGAGCGCCTGACACGCGAACAGCTGCCGTATTACCTGCGCCTGATGCAGCACCTGGCCGGCAAGGGTGTGCCGGTGCCGGCACCGCAGGCCGACGACGGCGGCGCGCTGCTGCACACGCTGGCCGGCAAACCCGCCGCCGTGGTGACCCGCCTGCCCGGCGGCCACCGCCTGGCACCCGATGCGCCGCACTGCGCCCAGGTGGGTGCGATGCTGGCCCGCATGCACCTGGCCGGCGCCGACTTCGTGCTGCTGCAGCCGCATCTGCGTGGCCTGGCCTGGTGGGCCGAGACGGTGCCGGTGGTGCTGCCGCACCTGGCCGCCGAACAAGCCTCGCTGCTGCAGGACGAACTGGTGTTCCAGCAGCAGCTGGCGGCCTCGCCGGCGTTTGCGGCGCTGCCGTGCGGCCCCATCCACGCCGACCTGTTCCGCGACAACGTGATGTTCGACGACACCGCGGGTCCGGATCTGCTGTGCGGCTTCTTCGACTTCTATTTCGCCGGCACCGACACGCTGCTGTTCGACGTGGCCGTGTGCCTGAACGACTGGTGCGCCGACCTCGCCAGCGGCCAGCTCGACGAAACCCGGGCCGCGGCCTTCATGCGCGCCTACGAACATGTGCGCCCGCTGGGCCACGC
>JBASTF010000237.1:0-1941 GCA_049274755.1 Rubrivivax sp.
GCAGCGGCGTGCCGACGGCCGCCGCCATGTGGCCGGGGCCGGTGTCGTTGGCGATCATCAGCGCCGCGCCCTGCAGCAGCGCGGTGTAGGTGCCGAGGTCCACGCCCGAAAGCCTGGTGGCCGCAGGGAAGTCGTTTTGCGCGATCCTGTCTTCGTCGCCGGGGCCGGGGCAGATGACGATGTCGCGGCCGAAGGCCGGCAAGGTGTTGGCGACGAAGTCGGCGAAGCCCGGCCAGGTCTTGTCTTCGCCCGACCAGGTGCCGCCGGCAAAGGGGCAGATGACGATGTAGCCCGGGGCCAGCGAACCTTGCAGTTGCCGTGCAGCTTCGATGTGCCGGGCGGCAGCACGCAGGCCGATCTTGTCCGGCAGCGGCGCTTCGGCACCCAGCAGTGCACTGCCCAGGTGCCAGTACACCGCCAGCTCGTGCCGGCCCTGGGGCCGCGGCACGCTCCGGCCCAGCAGCAGGCCGCGGCCTTCGTAGGCGTGGCCGATGGCACGCAGCCCGGCCAGGCGGAACTCCAGCGCGCTGGAGAACGAATACGGAAAACACACGGCGTTGAGCCGGCGGCCGAACCCGGGGTCGTCGGCGCGTGCTTCGTCGCGCAGGCATTTCAGCAGCGTGATGCGCTCGCCCATGGTCTTCGGCAGCACATGCACGGGCCAGCCGTGGCCGGCCAGCAGTTCACGCGCCCAGCCCTTGCCCACCAGGCGCAGGTCGTGACCGGCATCGGCCAGGCGCTGCAGCGTCGGCAGGCCCAGCGTGACGTCGCCGACCCAGTTGCGCAGGCGGATGATCAAGGGGAGGGTGGTCACGCAGGGGGCATCGGATAATCGGCGCGCATTCTGACACCTGACCATGCCCACCCCGATGCCTGCCCCGATGCTTGCCGCCGCCGACGTATCCGCCCTGCACGACCGCCTGCTGGCCACTGCAGGCTGGCCCGAGGCCGAACCGGCGCCGGCCGATGACGGCCTGTGGCGCTGGGTGCAGACCAACCACCGCTTCAACTGCAGGCTCTGGGCCGAAGAAGACCTGGCACGCCGCACCACGGTGGCCGACACCGAGATCGCGAAGAACAAACGTGCCATCGACGGCTTCAATCAGGCGCGCAACGACGCCACCGAGCGTGTCGACGAGGTCCTGCTCGTGGCCCTGGGCCTGGTCGACGCCGCCTCGGCGCGCACCGATGCTCCGCTGTCCACGGTGCCGGCCGGGGCACGGCTGAACAGCGAAACCGCCGGCAGCATGGTCGACCGCATGTCCATCATGGCGCTGAAGATCCATGCGATGCACGCGCAGACCCAGCGCCAGGACGTGGCCGAAGAGCACCGCGCCGCCAGCCGCGTGAAACTGGAACGCCTGCAGCAGCAGCGTGGCGACCTCGGCAACTGCCTCGATGCCTTGCTGGTCGATGCCGTGGCCGGGCGGGCCTACTTCAAGGTCTACCGCCAGTTCAAGATGTACAACGACGCACGCTTCAACCCCGAGCTGGTGAAGGAGCAACAGCGGGGCGCCGCACGGTGAGGGTGCTGATCGTCAAGACCTCGTCGATGGGCGACGTCGTGCACACGCTGCCGGCGGCCAGCGACATGCTGCGTGCCGTGCCGGGCTTGCAGATCGACTGGCTGGTCGAAGCCCCGTTTGCGGCGATCCCGAAGATGCATCCGGGCATCCGCCGCGTGCTGCCGATGGCCTGGCGCAAGTGGCGCAAGCAGCTGTTCAGCGGCAGCGCCTGGACAGCGATGCAGGCCTTGCGCAGCGAGCTGAAGGCCGAACCCTACGACCTGGTGCTGGACCTGCAGGGCCTGCTGAAAAGCGCGCTGTGGGCGCGCCAGGCACCCGGGCCGCTGGCGGGTTACGACCGCCACAGCATCCGCGAGCCGGCTGCCGCCTGGCTGTACCAACGCACGGCCGCCGTGCCGCGTGAACTGCATGCGGT
>JBASTF010000238.1:0-8275 GCA_049274755.1 Rubrivivax sp.
GGCACGCGCCAACGCGGCGCCCCAGGCCGGCAGGTCCTCGGTGCCGACCACAAACGACAAGGGGCCGACCAGTTCTGCCAGGCTGCCGACGGCGCTGAACAGGCAGGGCACGCCGGCGGCATGGGCCTCGACCACGGGAAAGCCGAAGCCTTCGTACAGCGTGGGGTACAGCACGGCGACCGCGCCGCGGTACAGGCGCCGCAGTTCGGCGTCTTCAAGAAATGGGGCGAAGTGCACACGCTGGCGCAGCCCTGCGGGCACGGTGGCGGACGCAGACTCACGGGCGGCGGCGCCGAAGCCGCAGGCCACAAGGTGCAGATCCTGCGCCGGCTGATCGGCGAGAACCTTCAACGCCCAGTCGAAGCGTTTTCTCGCCATCGGCCCGCCGACGTAGACGGCATACGGCGCACCGCCGACCGTCGTTTGCAGCGCCGCCGGCAGTTCGGCCGCGTCGTCGAGAAAGCAGTCGTCGGCAATGCCGTGCGGGATCACGGTCAGCTTGTCGGCCAGCCGCGGCCACTTCGCGACGATGTCGCGCCGCGACGACTCGCTGATGGTCACCACGGCAGCGCAGCGATGCAAGGCCGCCACCTGCAGGTGGTCGAGGTAGGCGCGCTCGACGGCCGTGTCCGGGCGCTCGTCCCAGGCCAGCGTGTCGTGCACCGTGACGACAGTGGGCACCGGTTGCCACCAGGGCAGCGAGCCCTCGGTGCAATGCAGCACCTGCACCGCATCGCGCCGTGCCTGGCGCGGCAGGCCGATCTGCTCCCACAAATGGAAGCGGTCACCGCGGAACGGGAACACCTTGGCCTGCACCTGGCGCGCCGGCGGTTGGCGCAAGGGGCGGCGCGGGTCCTCGCCGTACAGGGTCCACGACACCGGTGCCAGGCCGTCGGACTGGCGCACCAGTTCGTAGACATAGCGGCCCATGCCGCGCACATGTTCTGCATTCAGGCAGCAGGCGACGAGGCCGACGTGCAGATCCCCGTTGGACGGGCGGACGGAGGCAGCAGGCAAGTTCTGTTTCCCGGGCGCGGCGAGCGGCGATGATAGGGGCTGCGTGGCGTGGTCGGCCTCACGCACGCCGGCGTTCCGGCGATTGGTTCACGCGCCGGGCCGGCTGGCAGCCGTCACAATCGCGCCGCCACTCCGCCCACGCCCATGCCGCAACCGACCGTCTCGCTGATCGTCCCGACCTTCAACCGGTCCAAGTACCTGGCCAGCTCCATCGCGTCGCTGGTCGCGCAGACGCACCCGTTCGACGAGTTGATCATCGTCGACGATGGCTCCACCGACAACACGCCGCAAATCGTGCCGACGCTGCCGGGCAACCCGATCTACCTGCGCAAGGAGAACGGCGGGCGCGCAGCGGCCATCAACCATGGCGTTCGGCATGCCAAGGGCGATCTGATCTGGGTCTTCGACGACGACGACATCGCGCTGCCGAACTCGCTGGCACTGCTGATCGCGCCTTTCCTCGAGCCCGGCTCCCGAACCGACTTCACCTACGGGCCCTGGTACCTGTGCGACGAAAACGCCGACGGCAGCCTGAAGGTCGCGGGCACCAGCCAGAGCCCGCTGCTGGCCGGCCCGGCCTTTTTCCACGAGATGCTGTTCCGCTGCTTCACGCAGGGCAACGCCATGTTGATCGCCAGGCGCTGCTACGACGCGATCGGCCCGATGCGCGAGGACCTGATCCGCTCGCAGGACCACGAATACATGCTGCGCCTGAGCCGTGCCTTCACGGCGACGCCGATCACGGAACCCATCTTCTACTGGCGCCGCCACATGGGCCCGCGCGGCGCCGGTGCCGGCAAGATGTTCGGCGTGGAAAAGCTGAACCGCAACTGGCACCTGTACCGGCAGAGGATCTTCGTCGACGTGCACCGCGACTTCCCGCTGACCGACTATCTGCCGGCCGACCGGCGCCCGGGGTTCCCCGGCAACACCCGCGAAGCCCGGCTGACCCGCGCCGTGGTCATGGCCTGCCACGGGCTGTGGCAGCTGGCCGTGCCGGAGATGCACGAGCTTGTCGCCTTGACACCGCAGCAGCCCTGGACCGGTGCCGAACAGGCGGTGCTGGACAGACTGGCCGGTTCGCTGACCACCGATGCGCTGATCGACCTGGCCACGGCCGGGGTGCAGGCGGACCTGCGGCGCCTGGGCACGACGCGGCTGGGCAAGAGCCTGCTCGGGCAGATTCTGCGCGGCGGCCGCTGGCAGATCCACAACCACCTGCGCGACGGCGAACGTGGTTTTGCACTGGCGATCGCGCGTTCGGTGTTTTCGACGCTGGGCCTTTGGCGCACTCTCGGCGCCGCCCTGAACCGCGCAGCGCGTTAGCTTGTCGTGGCCATGTCGGGTCAGCGTGCCCCGAAACTCGTTCCGACGAGCTTGTAGCGCCAAACAAGTCCTTGAAGCAGCCTTTCGACGGCGCGATGCCACAACCTGAAAGTCACGTGCCGTTGCCAGCGCTCAGCGCGCGGCTTGATCTGCTGGTCAATGCAGTTGATCCACATTTGAGCTACTGCCTCATCTGAGGCGCTGCCAGTGCACGTGCTCCCGGCATGGACGATGGCTTGCCTACGCTGCGGATCGTCGCGCAAGGTCAGCAGATGTCGCTTGACGTCCTCCATCGTTGAGGCTTCGAGATAGCTCTCGCCCGGCTTGCCCAGGCCGCGGAACGAACTCTCCCTGCCCAAAATGGCCGGCACGCCTGCGTTCCATGCATTGACGAGCTTCGAGGGTGGTTTGTCATGCACCCAGTCGCTGGGCAGGTTTCGCACGCCTACAACTGCGTCGCAGTCGCCATAGTCGTGCCAGCGGTCACGGGGGACGACTTGGAACACGAATCCCTCGCGATCGCACCACTGCTCGAAGTCGGGCTCGCTGAACTCGGCCGCCAGCGAAATGCGTTCGCCGAAGAATCGTACGTTCGTGAACAACTCGCCCCTGCTCAATGAGCGCGGAACGATGCCCGGCTGCTTCCAATGCAGAACATGCGCTGCTGGCTGCCTTGTGCGCAGGGTCTGATACGGGTTCTGCAGGACATGGAAATTTGCGAAGGGGTGCACGTTCTGGCGGTCGGCCAGAACACACACCCAATAAGCGCTTCCGCGCTCCTCGCGGGCAGCGGGCATGTCGTCGTAGTGAGTGATCACAACACCGTTGGACGGCCGATCCTGAGTCAGGCGGCACGCGTAGCCACGGCTGTGCAGGTGCAGAAACGTCTGCACAATCCAGCAAGCAGGCCCGATCAGGCCACCGCTCCTGGCGATTATCTCCTGCCATGCGGGGTACATCGCTAGCGACGTCGGCAGAGGATCGTGGTCCCGGGTGCGGTAGTAGAACGTGATCACAGGTTGGGTGGTCTTGGGTGGGGCTTCAGCTGTGAGCCAGGGGTGGGCCGCCTGATGCGGCAACTGCGCGCAGTTCGTCAATAGCGCATGTTCACGAGGACGCAGTCGAACTCGATGGCCGACAGGTTGCGATTGCGGCTGACAGGGAAGAAACCCGCGGGCTGAAAGCCCAGTCCGTCCAGTTCGGACAGCACCTCGTGGTAAGGCCGCAATCCATGGTAAATGCGGGTCAAACCCAGCTCCATCTGGATGGCAGCTACGCGCGGCAGGATAGCGCTTGCACCTTTGATGACCTCCATATCAAACCCTTGCGTGTCGCACTTGAGGAACACGCGCTCGCAGCTTGGGGGCAGCGGCTGCGCGTCGAGACGGCGAACCGGCACCTTGTGCTGACCCTTAACGCGGTTGGGCGCCTCGAATTGAGGTGTTGCCGAGTTGTCCGGCTCCAAAAAGGACGAGAACGTGTTTCGCTCCATCACGTTCAGCGTTAGTTCGGTCTCTTGTGCCCCCAGCGCGAAGTTGTGGATTTGCCAGCTTTTGTCGTCGGCGCCGGCAGCTCGCAGCGTCCCCACCAGTTCGGGTTGCGGCTCGTACGAGATCACGAGACCGTCGAACTCGACCTCGTACCGAATGAACTTGCGGTACTGACCCTCATTGGCGCCTACGTCGATCACGCAGTCAATGGCATGGGTGTCGATCAACTCCCGGGTCAATGTCGCCAAAGCCAGGTTTGACTCGCGCCACTTCGGCGTCAGTGTGTAGCCCAGGCTATCAACTGCCCGAAGCACCATGGATTTCATCGTCATCGTTCGTTCTCCATTCGATGTCTAACACGGCTGCAACCAGGTTGGCGATGTCGATACCGACCCCCGAGCATGGCCAGCAGCGAAGCGCTGATGAACACCGGGCGATGATTGGAGCGGACATGCCCACGGGACATTGAATCAACTCGGCCTGGCGCCCCGTGACCTGATCCCCACCTTGGCGACCAGTGCTCGGTAGATCGGATCGTTGGCCATTGGATGGCCGCATAGATGCAACATGAACAGCCAAGTCACAACGGTCGCTGCGACGGTGAGTCCAAACTGCAGCATCGGCATGGGGTTCAATCGCTCAACCCCAGCGTGTACCGACACCAGCGCGGGGGCGAACAGGGTTCCGATGCTGACGGCTAGGCTGCGTGCCAGCTGCGATGCCAGTGCCGGCCAGTCGGTTCGGACTGCACGATGCTTGAAGGCCATGAAGACTGGCACGGAGATGGCAAAGGAGGCAAAGAAGGCAATCGCGACCGCGAACAGATCGCGGGTGATGACAGCGGTCACGGATACCACGACAACGCGCAGCAGACTCGTGACGATGTCCGCACGTGATGCGAGATCGACTCGCCCGGCCGCCATGATGACGGTTTGCGTCAGCGGGGCGAGGCACAGCACCATGCCGGCTGCGCCAAACACCATGACCAGCGGTACGGCGGCGTCCCATTGGGCCCCCGCCAGCAACCTCAGTGTCTCCAGCGGGAACAGGAGCAGGAAGCCGTTGAATGTCCAGCCGACCGCCGTGACACACGCAAACGTGTAGACAAACATGGGTTCGAGCGGCTTTCCGTCACGAACCGCCGCGGCAAACGCAGGAAAGGCAACATTCCGGGCGGCCCCGAGCAGGTCGCGATGGAACAAGTACATCATGCCCATGGCTCGATTGAGCATCGCCACTGGGGCGAAGCCGAGAACCTTTCCAACCACGAGGTCGTTGACATCCATCGCCGCCGTAACAACAACGCCGGCCAGGGTACTCTGGCGCCCATAGGCGACGATGGTGCGCCATTGGGTCAGGCGAGGTCGGCGTGGCCGCGCCTGCGCGGGCAGCGTGGCCCAGGCACACAACGCAGTGGCGATGTTGCAGCTGACTGTGCCCCAGGCAAGACTGACGGGACCGGTATCCATGATGGCCAAGCCGACCGTGACGGCGAACCCAATGAAGCCGCCCAGCAGGTTTGCGACCAGCAGGCGATCAAAGCGCATCAGGCGCCGAAGCATGCCCAGGGAAATCGAGCAGAACGGCAGCACGACGAAATTCAACGAGGTCGCGCGCAGCACCGTCGCCAACTGCGCATCTCCGTAGAAGGATGCCACCCATGGTGCGGTCACATTGGCGACGACGCACATCACGACGCCGGCCGCGAGCGCAAAGCCATATGCGGTCTCGAGCCTGTCGCGGCTCAGATCGCGCTCTTGGATGAGATAGTTGCCGATGCCGAAGTCGCGGATGACCTGTGCGATGCCGACGAGTGCCGCCGTAACGGAGTACAGGCCGATCTCGGCTGGTGTTAGCAGGCGCGCAATCACCACGTACGAGATCAGCCCAAGCATGATCAGCGCATAGCGCTCGACGAGGCTCCAGGCCAGCGCCACGCGGATGGAGCTCATGCGAGCCCTTCGTCGGAGAGGTCTGGGCCTGGGCGCGGTGGCAGAGCCTGTTTTCTTGCGCGCCAACGTGCGCGCAGCTTGCCGAGAACATGCTTGGCGCGTGACAGTTCACCAGTCAAGCTTCCGGTCCGGAAGGCCACCAGGCCGACGCGCTGGCGGCGAGTTGACATCCAGTCTCGCTTGTAGTCGTCGTCGCCGGTGAGGTAGTCCACGTCCACAACCCCGTCCCCGTCGATCGCGCGACGCATCAACTCGGCCGACAACACCGAACCAGCCGAGAAGCGTTTGTACTCCTCGTCATAGGCCAGCTTGTAGATCAACGCTCGGCCATGCTTGACAATCCACAGCTGAGCAGCGATTGGTCGGCCCTGGAATCGGATGACACCGAGACGCAGCCAACCCCGAGCGGCCGCCGTTCGGCAGAGATCCGGCACAAACTCCGGGAATGGCTCAGGCACTTTCCAACTACGAGCGTAGATTGCCTGCCAGTCGGCGATTCCACACTCCAATTCCGCTCCAGGCTCCCGATGCACGTCGAGTGTCCAGTCGCCAGCAGCATCCAGCTTTTTGCGACCGCGCTTGATGGTGTTGCGCAGCCTCGAGGGCAGGGTGCCTTCGTACTCGGCATAGGACCTGCCGAGCACGGGCAAGTGCCAGTTGCCGAAGCAGAGGTACCGATCCGTCGAATAGCCCTCGGCCCGCAGGGCCCGCTCCATGCTGACGACGAAAACCCCGTGTTCGTCCAGCGGCTGAAGATCGATGACAGCGGGCCAGCCTCCATGCGCCGCAAGCGCACGCAACACAGCCCGCAGCGCGGAAACGGTCAAGGCGGCGTTGTCGCCGATGGGACCAAACAGACTGCTGTAGTAGTTGCTCAGTGCCGTGACGGCTCCGCCGAACACTGCAACGGGGCTGCGTGGTCGGCGGACCAACGGTAGACACAGCTGGTGATTGTCCGGGCTGACAACATGAACCAGCAGTTTTCGCCAGTCGGGCTCGATGCCACTGCATGCCAGCAGTTCGAACCAGGGCCAACTGGCGTAGAAGTCAGACGTGGCCTCCTCGCGCCGCAACTGCGCTTCGCTGTCTCGCAGCGCCGCGAAGTGTTCATGGATCGCAACGCGGTGGCTGTGGACTTCGGCGGCAATGTTCACTCGGTGGGCTCTTTCCACTGGTTGACCGCCTTCAGGCGGTCGGCCAGTAGCGTGCCTTCAAAGCCCAGCTTACGGGCGCGGTGCGCTTGCTGAAGCGCCTTGTCGTACAGGCCGAATTCAAGGTAAGCGAGACCGATGTTGTTCTGAGACAGGCCGTTGTCGGCCGCGTAGAAGACGGCGGCCTCAAGTTGTCGCTCGGCTTCTGGCATGCGCTTGAGTCGCGCTAGATACATGGCGAACAGCACCCGCACCACAGTGTCGTCCGCCCGGAAGCGGATTGCGCGATCAAAGTAACACTCCACCGACATACGCATGTGGGGCGGTGTCTCACTGTTCGTCCGCGTGGCGTAGTTCATCGCCGCCAGCAGGGCGCGGTGGTGATTCGGCGCAGCGTTCAGTGTGTACGTCAGGTCAGCCCCCAGGTAGCCGGACTCGCCGCCGAGGAGCGCTTCCACCTTTGGCGTGAAATGGAACTGCTCGACGATCTGCAACCTGCCATGTTGTGTTGTGTAGTCAAAAGGCCCGTAGTGCCCCGGAATGGCGACCGGACCGCACGCTGAGGTCTGAACGACAGAGTTGGTGGCACCCTGGGCTCCAGCATCGGCGCATGCAGCGAGCAGCACCAGCGTGGTGGCGACGGCACGGGCACTCGCGGACTTGGTGTGCATCGTTCAGATCGCTGGTGCAAGCCAACGACACAATGTGGTTTCAAACGCCAGCCGGGGGCTGCGTTGCGACAAGGTGTGATCCGCGTCCGCCAAGTCCAGGCGCTGCACACCTGCGCCGTCCACCAGGCCACGCCAGGCGGCATCGCGCTCGCTGTGCTCGATGAACTCCTGTGCCGTCAGGTCGTCGCCGCAAATCACCAGCAGCGTGCGGCCGCGGAAGTTGCGCCACGCACGGGCCATGGCCGCCTGGAACGGCGGCCGTGCCATGGCTGCGGAGGTTGTTGCCTGTGCGGGGTCGGACGGCCGCAGGGCACTGCGCAGCGACTGCAGCAGTTCCTTCACACGCACGAGGCCGACATCGCCGCTGAACAGCCGGCGCCAGAAGCTGGCATCCGTCAGTCGCTGCAGGTAGTAACGCTTCAGGTGTGTGCGTGCCAGCGTCGCCTCGCTGCGCACCCAGGGGTTCAGCAAACACAGCGCGTCGACCTGCGCCCCAGGTCTGTCGTGCAGGTGCAGCAACGCCGCCGACGCTGCATCGCACAGGCCGAACACGGCCACGCGGTCGGCGTGCGGCGCGGCCCGGCGCAATGCGGCCAGCGCGGCATCGATGTCCTCGCTGACCTGCTCGAAGTTGCGCAGCTCGCCGCTGCTGTCGCCCATGCCGCGGT
>JBASTF010000239.1:0-2700 GCA_049274755.1 Rubrivivax sp.
CGGCCGGCCTGCAGCGTGCGCAGGTGCTCGCCGAAGCGATCGAAGCCCGCAAGCTGGGCCTGATCAGCGAAGGCGAACGTCTTGCCGTGCCGACCCCCGCGCAAGCCGAGCAGATCCGCCTGGCCGGCCTGGCTGCCGTCAACAGCCACGTCGCCGCGAAGTAAACCTCTCCCCCGTCTCTCCTCCTGTGTCGCAGCAAGGGCCCTTCGGGGCCCTTGTTGTTGTTGGCAGCACCGGCCTTGGTCGTATGCTGTGGCGCCCTGCCCGGCCCACCAACGCAGGAGACCCAGCGATGGCCACCGCTTCGATCACCGACGCCAACCCCTCCGTCGCCGAGATGGAAGCGCGTGTCGCACGTTTCCGAACCCTGGTGCCGACGCAGGACTACGTGGATGCCACCATCCCGGGCTGCGAACGCACGACCTACCGTGTGCTCGGCAACCGCCCCGAAGCGCCGCTGCAGGCCGAGGACTTCCACCTCAACATCGTGTTGTGCGAACCGGGCAAGTCGGCACCGCTGCACAACCACCTGACGCAGGAAGTCTTCGTCGCGCTGACCGGGCGCTGGGAGGTCTTCTGGGGCCCTGAGGGCCAACGCAGCCTGGTGCTCGAACCCTGGGACACCGTCAGCATTCCGCCGGGGGTGTCGCGCGGATTCAGGAACCTGGCCGATGCACCCAGCCTGCTGCTGGGCATGGCCAGCGGGCGCGACCCCGGGCACATCAACTGGCCGGCCCAGGTGCGTGCGGCCGCGGCGGCCGCCGGTGTCAGCCTGCCGTAGACTGTTTCGGCGCCGGCGCCAGCAGCGCCGATCCAGCACCGAACCCGCCAACGATGTACGCCATCAAAGCCGCGATCGACGACGTCGCCGCGCCCGACTGGGTGTTCGACAGGCAGAAAACCATGTACGGCGGCAAGCACATCGCCGCCGGCGACACGGTGTTCGTGTTCGCCAGCGAAAACGAAGGCGGCTGCGGCCTCATTGCCGTCGGCACCGTCGTCGCGGCTGCGAACCTGCCGCGCAAGCCGGGTGTCGAGCGGCAAACACCGCTGGTGAACATCCGCGTGAGGTGCACGCGGCAGGCCCGGCGCGCGCTGGGCCGGGCCGAACTCAAGCCGTTCCACGACTGGGCCGACGGCCGCCCGGAGACCGAGCTGAACTTCAAGTTCTACCGCCAGGCCACAAACAAGATCGTCGGTTTGTCCGCGGGCACGGTGGCGTTTCTGCAAGCGTTTTTCTAGAGCAGCACACCATGGACACACAGGCACGCGACACCCTGCTGCAGACCCTGAAGTCGCGCTTCGACAAACACCCGAAGCGCCACGCAGGCATCACCTGGCCGCAGGTGCTGAAGAAGCTGCAGGCCGACCCGGACAAGCTGGCGGTGCTGCAGGCCATGGAGGCCACGGGCGGCGAGCCGGACGTGATCGGCCAGGATGCGAGCACCGGGGCCATGCTGTTCTGCGACTGCGCCGCGGAAAGTCCGTCGGGGCGGCGCAGTGTCTGCTACGACCGCGAAGGGCTGGAATCGCGCAAGGAGCACAGGCCCGAGAACAGCGCCGTGGACATGGCGGCGGCGCTGGGCATCGAGATGCTGAACGAAGCGCAGTACCGCAGCCTGCAGCAACTGGGCGTGTTCGACGCCAAGACCTCGAGCTGGGTCCACACACCGGCCGAACTGCGCAAGCTCGGTGGTGCGCTGTTCTGCGACCACCGCTATGGCCAGGTGTTCCTGTACCACAACGGCGCGCAGTCGTACTACGCGGCGCGCGGCTTCCGCGGCCTGCTGCGGGTCTAGACGCCGGGCGCTACAACGACACCTGCGTCATGCCGACGCAGAAGCCGGCCAGCAGCAGTGCATTGAGCAGCATGCCGCCGATGTGCAAGCGGCGGAAGCGGCCGATGGCGGCCACGTCGCCGGCCGTCATCACATGCCGCAGCCTGTCCATGCCGCCGACGAACCAGTGCCGCGCCGCGAGGCCGAGCGCCGCGATGCCGCCCAGCGCCAGCGCGAAACTGGGCCGGCCGGCCCACAGGTAGCCGAGTGCACCGAGGCTCGCCGTGACCATCACGGCCATGTAGTAGACGTTGAACAGGCCGCGGATGAAACCCGAGTCCAGCGGTGTGTCGTGCTTGAGGATCAGCAGCGGCAGCGAGCCCATCATGAAAAACCCCATCCAGACGAACAACGCGACGGTGGCGATCAACGCGGTGATCAGCATGGGCTCTCCTGGCATGGGTCACGGGCCAGCTCAGCACCGGCCCATCGGCACCCGACGATTCTAGTGGCCGGCCGCCGCCAAGGTTGAGCAGGGCCATGTGGTCGACTTCCGCAGCTCGGCCTGCGCCGCTAGCATCGCAGCGATGCACGACCTGCCACCGCTGCCAGACACCCCGCTGGGCCGCTACCGCCACTACAAGGGCGGCTTGTACGACGTCATCGGTGTGGCCCGCCACAGCGAGAGCCTGGAGCCCCTGGTCGTCTACCGGCCGCTGTACAACGCATCGGGGCTGTGGGTGCGGCCGCATGCGATGTTCTTCGAACATGCGGTGTTCGACGGCAGGCTGCAAGCACGGTTTGCACCGGTCGCCGGCTGACCGCCGGTGCCTGGGCACACGCCGAACCGGCGCCACAATGCAGCCATGCCCCGTGTCGTTCCGATGGCCCTGATGCCGCCGTCTCTTGTTGCGCTTGCCAG
>JBASTF010000240.1:0-3740 GCA_049274755.1 Rubrivivax sp.
GGCCGAGGCCGGCAAGCTGGTGATGGAGTTGCCGCGGCTGTGGCTGCGCCCGCGTGACCAGGCCATCAACGACCCCGTGCGCTGGGAAGGCGAGTCGCTGCTGGACGAGTTGCTGGCCCGTGGCAAGGGCCTGGTGCTGCTGACGCCGCACATGGGCAGTTTCGAGGTCAGCGCCCAGGCTTATGCCGAACGTTTCGGCAGCCGCCAGCCCATCACCGTGCTCTACCGCCCGGCGCGCCAGGCCTGGCTGCGCGAGCTGGAGGAAACGGCGCGTGCACGCCCGTCGCTGGCCACGGCGCCGGCCACGCTGGCCGGCGTGCGCCAGATGCTGCGGGCCTTGAAAAAGGGCGAAACCGTGGGCTTGCTGCCCGACCAGGTGCCACCGGAAGGCCTGGGCGTCTGGGTGCCGTTTTTCGGCCAGCCGGCTTACACGATGACCCTGGCCGCGCGCCTGGTGCAGCAGACCGGCGCGGCGGTGGCCGTGCTCGTCACCGAACGGCTGCCGCAGGGGCGGGGCTATGTCGTGCGCGCGCTGCCGCTGCCGGTGCCGTTGCCTGAAGCCGGCGGCGACGATGCCGCCGCCGCGCTGGCCATCAACCGTTCGATGGAAACGGTGATCCGCCTGGCGCCGGCGCAATATCTCTGGGGCTACCACCGCTACAAGGCGCCACGCAGCCCGGAGGCCCCGGCATGATGGCCTGGGCCGCACGCCTGCTGCTGGGCCTGGTGTGGCTGCTGCACTGGCTGCCGCTGCCGCTGCTGGCGGCCGTGGGCCAGGGCCTGGGTGGCTTGCTGCATTTGCTGGGCCGCAGCCGGCGCGATGTGGCGCTGCGCAACCTCGAACTCTGCCTGCCCGAGTTGCCCGAGGCCGAGCGCCGCGCCATCGTGCGCCAGCAGTTCGGCTGGCTGGGCCGCAGCCTGCTCGAACGTGGCCTGCTCTGGTACGCCAGCCCGGCGCGGCTGAAGCGGCTGATCCATGTCGAAGGTGAGGTGCAGCTGGCCGAAACCAGTGCGCAGCCGGTGATGTGGCTGGTGCCGCACTTCATGGCGCTGGACGTGGCCGGTGCCACGACCCAGCTGTTCCAGCAGCAATGGGTGGCCTCGATCTACCAGGCGCAGAGCAATGCCGTGCTCGATGCCGCGATGCGCCAGGGCCGGCTGCGGTTTGGCCGTGGCGAGGTCTTTGCGCGCCAGGAAAGCGCGCTGCCGCTGGTGCGGGTGGTGAAGAAGAAGAAGGCGGCATTCTTCAACCTGCCCGACATGGACTTCGGCCCGCGCGACGCCGCCTTCGTGCCGTTTTTCGGCGTGCCGGCGGCCACCTTGCTGGCGCCGTCGCGGCTGGCGCGTTCGCTGAAGATGGTGGTGCAGCCGGTGCTGGCCGAGATCCTGCCCGGTGGCCGGGGCTACCGTGTGCGTTTCCTGCCGCCCTGGACCGACTGGCCGACCGACGACGCCGAGGCCGACGCGCGGCGCATGAACGCGTGGATCGAAACCGAGATCCGCCGCAACCCTTCGCAGTACCTGTGGGTGCACAAACGCTTCAAGACCCGGCCGCCAGGAGAGGCATCGCTGTACAGCGGGGATAATTGAAGCCATGCGATTGCGCTTCACCAAGATGCACGGCGCGGGCAACGACTTCGTCGTGCTCGACGGCACGCACACGCCGGTCGAACTGACGGCCGAGCAGGCGCGCCATCTGGGCGACCGCCGCTTCGGCGTCGGCGCCGACCAGATCCTCGTCGTCGAGAAGAGCAGCACGCCGGGCGTGGACTTCCGCTACCGCATCTTCAACAGCAGTGGCGACGAGGTTGAACACTGCGGCAACGGCGCACGCTGCTTTGTGCGCTACGTGCACGACAAGGGCTTGAGCGACAAACACTCGATCCAGGTCGAGACCGTCAACAACCGGCTGACGCTGACGCTGCAGCCCGACGGCCGAGTCACGGTCGACATGAACCGGCCGATCTTCGAGCACGGCCGGGTGCCCTTCGATGCCAGCGGCCTGCAGCCGCGGCGCGAAGGCGGTTTCGAACTCTGGCCGCTGGACCTGGCCGACGGCGGCGGCGCCGAGGTTGCCGTGCTGTCGATGGGCAACCCGCATGCCGTGCAGCGGGTGGCCGACGTCGACAGCGCACCGGTGGGGCTGATCGGGCCGCAGGTCGAGGAACACCCGCGGTTTGCGCGCAAGGTCAACGCCGGTTTCCTGCAGGTGCTGTCGCGCAGCGAGGTCAGGCTGCGTGTGTTCGAGCGCGGTGCCGGCGAAACGCTGGCCTGCGGCACCGGGGCTTGTGCGGCGGTGGTCGCCGGCATCCGCCTGGGCTGGCTGGACCGGCGTGTCAGCGTGCAGCTGCGCGGCGGCGAGCTGCTGATCGAATGGCCGGCCGACGACGCCAGCGTGCTGATGACGGGCCCGGCCACCACTGTTTTCGAAGGAGAGATCGAGCTGTGAGCAGCATTCAAGGCATCACCGAAGCCGACATCGCCGAGTACCTGGCAAACACACCCGGCTTCTTCGAGCGGCATGCCGAACTGCTGGCTTCGGTCCAGCTCACCAGCCCGCATGGCCAGCGTGCCGTGTCGCTGCAGGAACGGCAGATGGAAATGCTGCGCGAGCGCATCAAGGGCCTGGAGCTGAAGATCGTCGAGATGATCCGCAACGGCCAGGACAACGTCGCCATCGCCGACCGCCTGCACCGCTGGACACGCACGCTCTTCCTCACCGCCGAGGCCCACGAGCTGCCGCAGACCCTGGTTGACGAGCTGAAGCACCAGTTCCTGATCCCGCAGGCCGCGCTGCGGCTGTGGGGGGCCGATGCGCAGTTCGCCGACCGCGCGTTTGCCGCGGCCGTCAGCGACGACATCAAGAGCTTCGCCGACAGCCTGAGCCTGCCGTACTGCGGCGCCAACGCCGGCTTCGAAGCGGTGGAATGGGCCGAGGACCCGACGACGGTGCAGTCGCTGGCGATGATCCCGCTGCGTGGCGGCGACGGCAGCCGCGGCGGCAGCGCCTTCGGCCTGCTGATGCTGGGCTCGCCCGATCCGACACGGTATGCCGCCGAGATGGGCACCGAGTTCCTGATGCGCATCGGCGAAGTGGCCAGCGCCGCGCTGTCGCGCCTGCTGCCACGCTGACGGCCATGGATCAGGCGCTGGACCCCGGGCTTCAGCGCTTTCTCGATCATCTGCAGGTCGAGCGCCGGCTGGCTGCACGCACGCTGGCGCTGTACCACGAGGCCTTGCTGCGGCTGCAGGCGATGGCGGCCGCGGCCGGCCTCGACCTGCTGCAGGCGCAGCCGCACCAACTGCGTGGGTTCACCGCCCAGCTGCGGGGCGGTGGGCTGGCACCACACAGCATCGCCATCGCGCTGGCCGCCTGGCGCGGCCTGTACCGCTGGTGGGGGCGCAACGGCCTGGTGCAGCTGAATCCGGTGGACGGACTGCGTCCGCCCAAGGCCGCCAAGCCGCTGCCCAAGGCCTTGTCGGTGGAACAGGCGGTGCTGCTGGCCGAACACACGACGGCGGACACCGACCCCACACTGGCGGCGCGCGACCGTGCGATTGCCGAGCTGCTGTACGGCTGCGGCCTGCGGGTCGGCGAACTCGTGGGGCTGGACACGCTGGCCTCGGGCCAGGCCGCAGGCTGGGTGGACATCGCCGACGCCACGGCCCATGTGCTGGGCAAGGGCGGCAAACGCCGCAGCGTGCCCGTGGGCCGTGCGGCGCTGCAGGCGCTGCAGGGC
>JBASTF010000241.1:0-5882 GCA_049274755.1 Rubrivivax sp.
AGCACGCGCAGGCCGGCCAGCGCGCCGAGTGGGGGCTGGCCCATGTCACGCCCCTGCAAGCAGACGCTGGGCTTCGGCTCGGACGGCGGCCGGCATCGGTACCGACCGGCGCGCTGCCAAGTCGAAGAACAGCGCGGCAACAAGGATCGTGGTGATCACTTCGCCGCTGGCCGAATCCACGACGTAATGCACCAGGTGATAGACCTTGTCGCTCAGCGCGAGCATGCCACTGCGGATCTCCACCGCCGCGCCGGCGCGCAGTGGCCGGTGATACGAGATGTCGTAGTCGAGTGCTGCCGATCCCAGCCCGCTCGCGAGCAGTTCGGCGCGGTCGATCTTCATCGCCCGGAACAGATGGGTGATGGCGTCGTTGAAGCGCGCAATGTGCGCACGCGGCGGCGCCACGCCAGCTGAATCGCACTCCCAGGATTCGACCGAGCCGCGGTAGGTCAGCAGCAGGCGATCCACCTGCGGCGACGCCGGCAAGAGCTGCGCGATCGGCGGCGGCGGCTGCAGTTCCGCCAGTTCGCCGGCCAGCATCGCTGCGGCCGCCGCGACCTCATCGGGCCAGGGCAGGGGGGTCGCGCGGTCTGGCCCGACCCAGCGCAAGCGCGTCTCGAACGCCGCCGACTCGGCGCCGGTCTCCTGGTTGACCATGCGGCTGGCGATGTCCAGCGTGCCGTCTGCCGCCGCGGCGCGAATGCCCGAACGGATGAAGTAGATGTCGCCGGCGCGCAGTTCGCGCTTGAACAGCGCGCGGTCGGTGACCGGCATCAGGCTGCCCGCCAGGCTGCGCAGGCGCGACGGCATCAAGCCCAGGCGGGCGGCCAGATGGGCCTGCGCATCGCTGGCCTTGGCCAGGTAGAACTGCACGTTCAGGTGGCCCCACTGGTCGCACTCCCACGGGTTGATGGCGCCGCGTCCGGTGACGAATGTTGGCGCGCTCACTGGACTACCCTTCGTGCTACGCACTCCGGGATGAGCGCTTGGGAGCGGCCCAGCGCGCTCATGGCGCAGCCTCCGGCAGCAGACGTTCCAGCGCTCTGGTCAGAATGGCCGGGTCGAGCGGCGTCGAGCGGCGCGCATCGAGGTCCATGTTGACGGTGTAGACCTTGGACGTCATCGCCACCTGGCCGGTCTCGACGTTCGTCAGCCGGTGGTAGAAGGTCAGCCGCTTCTCGCTGGCCTCGAGCACGCCGCTGTCCATGCGCAGCAGGTCGCCGGCGCGCAGTTCCTTGAGGTAGGCGATCTCCTGCTTGACCGCAGCCGGCGCCTGACGGCGCTCGCGGATGAAGGCCGGCGTGATGCCGATCGAGGCCATCACGTGCCAGGCGGCGTCGGAGACCTTGGCGACGTAGAACTGGACGTTCATGTGGCCCAGGTGGTCGCACTCGGTGGGCGCCACGCGGCCAAGGTGGGTCTCGACGAACAGGGGAGTTTCGGTGCACAAGGCGTTCATCACTCTTCGGGTTTGTAGTTCGTTTCCCTGACGATGCGCCGCCACTTCGCGATGTCGGCCTCGATGGTCCCGGCCAACTGCACAGGTGTGCTGCCGATCGGTTCGTAGTTGAGCGCCGCGAGGCGTTCGCGCACGTCGGGCAGCGCCACGATGCGCGCTACCTCGGCCGACAGAAGCGACACGATCTCCGGCGGCGTGCCGGCGGGGGCCAGGAATGCGACCCACGAGTCGAGGGTGATGCCCTTGATGCCGGTCTCTTCGAGGGTGGGAACGTCGGGCAGAAGCGGCGATCGCTTGGGCAGGAGCACTGCCAGCGGCCGGATCCTGCCCGACTTGATGTGCCCCATGCCGACGAACGGATCTACCACCGCGTCGACCTCTCCCGAGACCACGGCCGCGAGCTGCGGCCCGGTACCCTTGTACGGCACCATCGTGATGTCCGCCTTCAACTCCAGCTTCAATTGCTCGCCGATCAGGCGCAACAGCGAGGTGCCGGCGCCGTAGCTGAAGCGCCCGGGGCGTGTGCGAGCCTCGGCGGCGAACTCCTGCATCGTGCGCACCGGCAGCGCAGCGTTCACGACGAACACGCCACCCGGGTTGGCGACGAGCGAGATCGGCGTGAAGTCCCTGACCGGATCGAACGGCGCCTTGTAAAGGACCGTGGCAAGGGTCTGGGCGCTGGCCACCGTCATCAGCAGCGTGTAGCCGTCGGGGGCCGCCTTGGCGACGGTGTCCGTGCCGATGATGCCGTTGGCGCCGGGCCTGGGATCGACGTTGACAGTCTGCTTGACCGATTCGGCCAGCTTGGCCGCCACGAGCCTCGCGACCACGTCGGTGGTCCCGCCGGGGCCGAACGGCACGACGATGCGCAACGGCTTTGTCGGATACGGCTCCGCGGCGGACGCCCACGGCGCCACAACGAGCGCGCTGGACAGGGCGATGAACCGCAGGGTCCGCAGGAGCGACGCAAGTCTCATGACGGTTGTTCCTTGGTGGGTTGTCTCGAAATGGACGAGCGCAGGCTCATTGGGCCTGGATACCCGCCGCCTTCACGGTGGCGGCGACCGATTTCAACTCGGCACGGTGCAGGGTCGCGAGCGCGTCGGCGTTACCCGGCCGTGGTTCGAAGCCGATGGAGCGAATCCTTTCCTGGATCGTTGATTCCATCAGGATGGCATGCAGTTCGCTGCGCAGCTTGGCAACGGCGTCGGGCGGCGAGCCTGCCGGCGCGAAGAAGCCGACCCAGGCCGAGTACGCCATGCCGGGTACCCCGGCTTCGACCACGGTCTCCAGATCGGGCGCCAATGCCGAACGCTGCGCACCGGTCTGCGCGAGCGCACGAAGCCGGCCGGCCTTGATGTTGGGCAGGCTCGCCGACAGCGGCTCGCAGACGACGTCGATCTGACCCCCGATCAGGTCCGTGAGGCCCTGGGCCGACGACTTGTACGGAACCTTGAGCAGATCGACCCCGGCCGCGGCCTTGAAGAGCTCGGTGCACAGCAGTGCCGAACTGGTGCCTGAACCGTAGGTGAGCTTGCCCGGTGTAGCCTTGGCCGCGCTGACCAGATCGCGCACCGACTTCAACGGGGAGGCGGCTGGCACGACGAAGACGAAGGGCGCGTCGGCGGCCAGTGCCAGCGGCACGAAGGCCTTCAGCGGGTCGACCGGAAAACTGGCGTAGAGAAACGCATTGGCCGCCACCGTGGTGTTCGAGCCGATCAGCAGCGTATGGCCGTCAGGCGCCGCCTTGGCCGCTGCGGCAACACCCAGCACGCCGCCCGCGCCGGCACGGTTGTCGATGACGACGGTCTGGCCGAGCCGCTCGCCCAGCGCCTGCCCGACCAGTCTTGCGATGGCATCCGTGCTGCCGCCGGCCCCCTGCGGAACCACCATCTGCAGCGGTTTCGAGGGCCAGGCCTGGGCCTGTGCCGGGTCCGGTTGCACGAGGCAAACCAGGGCCGATACCGCGACGGCAAACTTCAGATAGTTCATGCAAGTCTCCAATGTGGTGCCATTGACATCAAACAACGGCCGCAGCGCGCGGACCCAGCGAGCAGCGCTGTACGTGTCCGGCAGCGCTGCATAGAATTCATGCGGGCCGATTCGGCCTGTCCGATGGAGACCCCATGACCGAAGCCGCGGTGCTCGTGAGCCGCCGAGATCTCGTCTGCGAGATCACCCTCAACCGACCCGCGCATCGCAATGCCATGTCGCCCGAGATGCTGGGCCCGTTCCAGCAGGTCATCGACCAGGTCAAGGCCGACCGCGACATCCGTTGCGTCGTCATCACCGGCAACGGTGCCAGCTTCTGCTCGGGCGCCGATTTCCGCAGCGGCATCCTCGACCGCGGCAACGAACAGCCTCACGATGCGTCCTACGGCATCTACCGTCCGTTCCTGACCATCCTGGACGTGCAGGTGCCGGTGATCGCAGCGATGAACGGCCACGCCATCGGTGGTGGTTTCGGTCTGGGCCTGGTCTGCGACCTGCGGGTGGCCAACCGCGAGGCTCGCTATGGCGCGAACTTCGCCCGCCTGGGCATCCATTCGGGCATGGCCATCAGCTACCTGCTGCCGCGCATCACCAGCGTGCCGCGCGCGGCCGAACTGCTGTTCACCGGGCGTGTGTTCTCCGGCGCCGAGGCCGCCGACATGGGCATCGCCAACTACGCCGTCGAGCCCGGCCAGGTGCTGGCGAAGTCGCGCGAACTCGCCGCCGAGATCGCCGCCTGCGCGCCGGTGGCCGTGCGCATGATGAAGCGCAGCCTGTACCGCGGACTGAACTGGGACCCCAAGGCGGCCGGCGAGATCGAGGCCTTCGCGCAGTCGCGCACGCTCGAGATGGCCGACGCGAAGGAGGGCGTGGCGGCCCTGCTGGAGAAGCGCCAGCCGCAGTTCCGCGGCGTCTGACGGCGGCTGCGCGGCGGGGGCAGTCAGCGCCTGCATGGCCTCAGCCCCCGGTGGCCTGGCTCGATGTGACGCCGGCCTCCACCAGCGCGGCGATCTCGGCCGGCGAGTAGCCGGCTTCCTGCAGCACCTCGGTGCTGTGCTGGCCGAGCAGCGGCGGCAGCCGGCCGATGGTCAGCGGCGTCTTCGACCAGCGCGACGGCGGCCGCAGGCTGACCACGGTGCCTTCGCTCGGGTGCTCATGGCGCTCGAAGAAGCCGATGGCCTTCAGGTGCTCATCGTCGAGCAGCGACTCCAGCGAATGCATCGGCCCGGCGGGCACGTCGGCCTTTGCGAGCAGTTCCAGCCACTGCGCGGTGGTGCGGGTGCGGAAGGTCGCGTCGAGGAAGGCGTAGACCTCGGCCGAATGGTTGGTGCGGGCCTGCAGCGTGGCAAAGCGGGGGTCGTTCATGCGCTCGCCTTCGCCGATGCCATCGAGCACTGCGCGCCACTGGCGGTCGTTGATGATGAAGGTGCAGAGGTAACCGTCGAGCGTGCGGAACGGTCGCCGGTCGTGGCTGAGATGGCGCGGGTAGCCGGGCGGCCCCAATGCGGGCTCGAAGCTGGCGCCCATCAGGTGGTCGCCCAGCACGCCCTGCACCAGCGATTCGAACATCGGCACCTCGACCGCCTGGCCCTCGCCGCTGCGCAGCCGGTGGACCAGCGCCCCGAGCACGGCGTTGACCAGGCAGATGCCCGAGTAGCGGTCGGCCATCGCCATCGGGATATAGCGCGGCTCCTCGGCGCCGGCGCGCTCGAAGAGGCTGGGGATGCCCGACATGCCCTGCATCAGGTCGTCGAGCGCGGGCTTGGCCGCATACGGGCCGTCCTGGCCGAAGCCGACCGCTCCAACGTACACGATGGCCGGGTTTGCGGCGGACACGGCTTCGTACGACAGACCCAGCCGCGCCATCGCGGCCGGCCTCACGTTGTAGATGAAGATGTCGGCGTTCTCGGCCAGCCTGAGCACGGCATCGCGCCCGGCGGCCTGCTTCAGGTCGAGAACGATGCTGCGCTTGTTGCGGTTGTTCTGCTGGAAGATGCCGCCCATGCCGGGACTGCGCGTCGGGCCGATCGCGCGCACGAGGTCGCCTTCGACGGGTTCGACCTTGATCACGTCGGCACCCATGTCGCCGAGGATCTGCGTCGCGAAAGGGCCCATCAGATAGCCGGTCAGGTCGAGCACCCGGATGCCGTGCAGCGGTGTCAAGTCGGGCTCCTGTCAGCAGCTTGGGGCCGCATCGTCATCGGCTGGTGGCGGCAACGATGGCTTGCCAGGCGCTGGGCGCACCGGCATCGCGCAAGGCCTGCACAAGCTCGCGCGCCCAGTAGGCTTCGGCGCCGTGCTCGTCGCGCCAGGCCAGCATCCGGCGGGTGCTTTGATGCAAGGGGTGTTCGGCGGTGACGCCCATCGCGCCGTGAAGCTGGTGTGCGATCCGCGCGCACAGGCCCGCAGCCTCGCCAGCGCGCAGCTTGCC